>NZ_MDGU01000005.1:0-232748 GCF_001705465.1 Lysinibacillus sp. AR18-8 | reverse complement strand
ATATTTTTGGGGTCAGATCACACAGCGGCTCATCGGACGCCCCCTGGAAAGGTCGCTGGCGGAACGGAAATCAACCTCTTGCAGGTCTTTCTCTCCTATTAGTATGATCTTATTTAAACACTAAAAAAGCCCTGTGGAAATCTCCACAGGACTTTTGAACGATTTAATTATTTTGCAATAGAACCGTCTTTTACTTTGTTGTTATTAGCATCAACTAGGTTTGTTGATTTGAATTCAACTACAATGCTGTCTGTTAATGCATAGTCAGCTTTAGTTGTCGCAGTAAGTTTACCACCAGCTACTGTAATAGAAGCAAGTTCTACAGTTGATCCTGCAATTTTAACAGTAACACCTGTTGGAGCAGCTTGATCAGCAATATTTTCAGAGAAATCTACTGTAAATGTTTTGCTATCTACTGCAGTTACTTTAGTAGCAACAGGAACAATATTTTCTTTAAGTGCTACTTGAGTTGTCACTTTTCCACCTTTAAGCGTGTTACCTTTTGTATCTACTACATTGCTAGCTTCAAGTACATAATTACCATTAGCTGTGATAGAACCTTCTGGTAAAGTGAATCTTACTTTCTTAGTACCATCTACAAACTGAAGTTGCGTACCTGCAGGAAGTTCTTTTCCTCCAAGTGTGTAGTTAGCAGCATTTGTAGCTGTTGCAGTCACATCTTTAGCATACTCAACTGTGAATACGTTATTGTCAGTTACAACAACTGGAGTAGCGCCGAATACTAATGAATCTGTTGGTGTTTCAGGTGTAGCTTCAAATACGCCTGTTGTTACATTGAAAGTAACAGTATCAGCAGTTACATTGCCAGCTAAATCTGTTACTGCTTTAGCAGATAACTCGAAAGTGTATGTTGAATTGCTATCTAGATCAATGTCAACTTTTACAGTGTTTTTCTCTGCACCCTCGATTTTACCGTTACCATCTACATCGAAACCTGCATCTGCTTTTACTGCTGTTTCTTTTCCAGTAGTGTAAGCAATACCATTTTGTGTTTTAACAGTTAATTTTCCTTCTACTTTTACTGGCTCACTAAAAGTAAGGTATAATGCATCAACGTCTGTAGTAGCATTTACATCATCAGCTACTAACATTTTAGTAGCAGCAGAAACAAGTGTAGCAGGTGTTAAATCTTTTGAAAGAATAGCATTGAACTCAAATGCATCACCTGCATTACCAGCTAAATCTTTTTGTCCTTCTACTTTAATGTTTGTATTAATGAATGTAGCTGTACCTAAAGCAGATTTAGCATCAATAGTAAATACAGTTTTATCCTCTGTATCTTTAATATCAGCATCTGTTAAATAGAATACAGTTGATCCTACTGTTACTTTTGCATATTCTTTAGTCTCTGCATCTGCATTAAGATTTTGTTTCATTAATTCTTCAGAGAAATCAAACGTAATTTCTGTACCATTCACTGCTGTAGAAACAGTTGGTTTTGAATTATCAACGTCTGCTTTCAAAACTGTGAAGTTAACTGCGATAGGATTTGCGATATTATTAGCGAAGTCAGTTGCACCAACAATGTCTACTTTGTAAGATTGTTCTGCTGTTAATCCAGTAATTGTTAATTTCTTACCAGATAAAGTATAGCGATCTTTTGATAGTTCTGTACCATTTAAGCTGATTGTTCCTTCACTTTGTACAGGCTCGTCGAAAGTGATAACAGCTGTAGTGCCTTTCGCTTCTACAGAATTAACGCTTACAGGAGTCGTATCTGCAAATGTGATTAATTTGTTAAACTCTTCAGTTAGAACTTTAGCATCCGCTTTTGTTTTAATTGGTTTTACAGTTACTTTACCATTTGTTAATTTTACTTCTTTATCTGTTGTTAAAATAACAGTCATACCGTCTTCAGATACTACTGCGTTAGTGATTGCTACACCTTCAACAGCATATTTCGTTGTGATTGCTGCATCTTTTGCATCAACAGCTGTGTTGAATTTCACTTCAAGTTCTTTTGCATTAAGCCCTTTTACAGCTTCTACAGCTGGTGTTACTTCTTGAACTGCATCAATCGTACGTTTTACCATTGTAGCGAATTCTTCGCGGCTAATTTTATCTTGTGGTGCTAATAAAGAGCCTTTCCCATTGATTACACCATTTTCTACAGCTGTTTCTAAGTAAGATACAGCCCATTTAGAAGCTTTAGAAGCATCTGCAAATTGGCTAAGATCTGCTTTACCTGTTAATTGGTAGCCTTGAACGATAACTTTAGCAGCTTGTTCTCTTGTTAATTGAGCTTTAGGCTCAAATTTACCATTGCCCATACCATCAAATAATTCTGGTGAAGTTGCAAGTACTGCATTATAGAACCAATCATTTTCACTAACATCAGAAAAATCTTCAGTGCCAGTAGCTTTTAAATCTAATGCTTTTGATAAAATTTCAGCCGCTTCTGCACGAGTAAGTGTACCAGCTGGGTTGAAGTTTCCTTTTTCATCCCCTTGGATGTAGCCTTTATCAGTTAAAAATTGAACAGCTTCTTTTGCCCAAGATGAAATGCTAGCTGCATCTTGAAATTCCGCAGCTGATGCTACTGGTACGATTGCTGATGCTACAAGTGCTGCTGTAGCTGTAGTTGCGAAAAATTTACGACCTTTGTTTTGTTTTGTCATAGTATATTCCTCCAGAATTTTAATAAATTATATTATTCTGTGAGAACAATATTATCGCGCTATTTAATTATAAAATTATAAAAATATGTATAAATCGTTCCCACAAATAATAATTCAACCAATTATATGTAAAGCAATCTTCTAAATTTTTCATGATTAAATATCCCAATCAAACTGTAATTTGCTTTACAAGACAATAATATAACTTCATTACCAATAAATAAACGCTAAAAATAAGGTAATTTTAATACTGCATTGGTTATATAGGGAATCTTTTCATAAAAAATTTCTATAATTTAGAAATACTATAACCTTTAACGGCAAAAGTAGCTGTTTTAATTATTTTTACAAATAATTCCTTTTTCAATCTAATCCGATTTCATTATTTTTTCGATATAATGATATACAGAATCATAAATTTTTATCCTCCTGAAATTACATCTACGATTCTATTATCCATTTATGCCTCGTTAGAAATATTCAATTGAGTATCTGAATGCTTTGATTGCAAATTCTTCATTTACCACATTATCCTATCTTCCAAAAAGAAATAGATTGCCTTAGCTGAATCTATTAATAAAAAGAAACGGATTGGGAAAATGCTTATTTCCCAATCCGTTTTATAATTTTGATCATAAAAGCACAACAAGCAGTACTTACTTTGAAAGATCAAGACTTAATGAGATCTACTAACAACAGACCAAACTTGTTCAAACAAATGTAGATGGTCCCCCTGATTCCACCGCTCAGCAAAATACGGATTATGGAAGTAAGTAAAAGCGACAATAACTGCCATCCCCTTATTTTCCCAACCACTAATTTCTTCAACTTTTTTAGCAAGATGCTGGAGATGATCTTTAATTAAATCTTTATTTGTTTCTATATAATTTGTATACAGCAGAAACATTTTTTGATGATTTTCATACAGATTTCTTTTGGTTACGTGAAGAAGCCATAGCCAATCATGTAAAGCGATTTCCGCATCAACGCCTTTTTTAGGACTCCATTCAAACAAATCTTTAGAAGTATTATCCAACCACTTAAGGGCAAGCTTTTGGAGCAAATCTTCTTTATTCTTATAGTGTTTATAAAGCGCAGCATGTGTAACGCCTAGCATCTTTGCAATATCTGATAATGTCGTTTTATTTATACCTTTGTTTAAAATTATTGCTTCAGCCGTAGAAAAAATCTTCTCTTCTGAAAGAATAGCCATTAAATATACTCCTTTCGCTTCTCATAGTTACATTTTGTTGACAATGTAACTATAACATGTGTAATATACAATAACAAAGTTACAAAATTAAAAAATTGTAACTTTTAATAACAGGTTGTGGAGGATGAATTTTATGGTGAAAGAAATGTATAAACGTGTTGCTTTGGTATTAGGCGGATCTGGAGGGATAGGACGTACTGTTGTAGCAAAATTAGCACAAGAAGGTTATGCAGTTGGCGTTCACTTTTCTTCAAGTGAATCAAAGGCTAACGAATTAGTTGAAGAAATATTAGCTGATAAAGGACATGCTATAGGTGTGGGAGGTGATGTAGCAAATGAAATAGAAATGAGTATGGCTTTTGATCAAGTAGAAAACGCTTTTGGTGGTATAGATGTCGTGATAAATACAGCAGGAATCATGTTACTTAGTCCAATTGCAGATTTGAATTTAAATGATTTAGATAAAATGCATCGCACAAACATCAGAGGTACATTTGTTATCTCACAATTAGCTGCACAACGAGTAAGGAGAGGTGGCTCCATAATTAATTTCTCTACCTCTGTTACTCGTAGCCAATTTCCAAACTATGGTGCTTATGTAGCAAGTAAAGCAGCTGTTGAATCTATTTCAATGATTCTAGCTCGTGAATTAAGAGGAAAAGATATAACTGTTAATGCAATAGCTCCTGGACCAACGGCAACACCTTTGTTCTTCAATGGAAAAGATGAAAAACAGATTCATAATTTAGCAAATGCTGTACCATTAGAAAGACTAGGAGAACCTAGGGATATTTCAGAAGTTGTTTCTTTTTTAGCAGGACCAGCACGTTGGGTAAATGGACAAGTAATCTTTGTAAATGGTGGTTTAGCTTAATAACGAACTGTTACCAAGGTAAATACCCCTTTAGATTAATCTAAAGGGGTAAGATAAAAAATCATCTATCTCTTTTTGTTATTCTGGTAATGCCTACATGACCTTAGGCTCCACAAGCATAATATGGCATTCCTTTTCAGCAAAGGGCTTGTGGTCTGCTTCTCCCGGAACAATAAACATCTCACCTTTGGATATTTTCACCTGACCATCCCGAAAAGCAATAAACATCTCCCCTTCGAGCACAATAAATACCTTATCAGCCCCTTGATGTTCATGCCATATAAAATCCCCAGCAATCTTCACCACTTTGAATTGAAAATCGTGTATTTCACCAATAATTTTCGGTGACCAAAGCTCCTTTAATTCGGATAATTTCTCATTTATATTGATAACTTGATCTTGCATATTCATCTCTCCTTATTTACTTTTGGAAAAGGTTTTTCCTATTATTCGTCCTTTTGTAAGGCTTCTGTTATATTTTGCAAAGCGTACTCGATAGCTAATGGACCTCCTGTAATAGCGGAAGTATCCATTAAATGAATATTACCTTTTTTTACGGCATTCATATTATTCCAGACATTGCTTTGATTTAACTCACTCATTAATGCTTCCTTTTTTGTAATATCACCGATAAGGAAAATATGGTCTGCTTGAATAGTTGAGATGCCTTCAAATGCAGCGAATTGATTATTATTCCCCTTAAATGTATGATCTGGTGTTAGACCCAAACCCTTTTCTTTATCGAAAGCAAGTGTATAAACAGGGTTATCTTCACCAAGAACATTAAACGTTTTTCCGTCCCAAGACAAAATAAGCGCTACAGACTCTCCTTGAATTGACTTTAATGCTTCACGTCCTGTTGAGATATCTTTCATCATTTTATCAATTACTTTTTCCGCCTCATCGTCTTTTCCGATAATCTCGGCTACTGTACGAAGTCCATATTGCCAGTCTTCGTAGATGTCCTGTGATTGCAACGTAATGACTGGGGCGATTTTTTCTAGGGATTCATACAATTTTTCATGATGTTCTGTTGCTAAAATATAATCAGGACCAATCGATAGCGTTTTTTCAATACTAGGAGACAATTTATCGCCTAATTCCTCTGTTGAATCTAGCTTACCGTTTAAATAAGACAAAGTGGATAAATATTCTTTATCAGTAGAAGCTGCAGGTGGCTCACCTAATGCAACTAAAATTTCAGGGTAAAAATACCATAATGAAACAATTTTTTCTGGTTCTTTCTCGATGACAAATTCTTTACCTAGGGCATCTTTAATTGTTCTAGGCCAAGCAGTTTCTTCTACATTAGCTGCTGATGAAGATATGTCTTCTGTAGTTAACCCCTTACTTTCAGCAGGCGATTTATGACAACCTCCCAATATACCTGCTAGTAGTAGCATTAAAAATAGCAGTCCATTAATCTTTTGCATTGAAATTCCTCCAACATAAAATCTCTGATATACACTTAGTATAGTAAAGTCATGTTTGGCGGAGAATGGATGCTTGGTGAACTTAGCATGGATTATTGATGAACTTATCTCGATATTCAGTAGGAGAGATACCATATTGCTTCTTGAATACTCTACTAAAATAAAAGGGGTCAGTAATTCCCACCGTTTCTGCAATTTGTTGTACAGGCACATCACTTGTAAATAGCATTTTTTGAGCCATGTTTATACGATAGTTTAATAAATATTCTGCTGGACCCATCCCTGCATGCTTTCTAAATATATAAGATAGTCGATTTCGATTAACGTTATATTGTTCGGCAAGAGAGGTAATGGAAAGGCTTTGATAATAGTTTTCATGAATATAAGTAGTTATTCGTTCGAATAGAGTGTGTGACGCACAGCTATTTTGTCGATTAGCCACACATAATAATGCTTCATTCAGTACATCACGAAATAGCATTTCTGTCTGAAACATTGATATACCTCCACGCTGATTATATACATGCCATAGACGCATAATTAACTCGATTAGACGAGGAGATTGTCCTATCGGTAATTCAAAATGCTGATGTGAAAAGCTTGTCTCTGCTAAATTCTCCGTACATATCCTGTACAAAACCAGAATATATTCCCAATTTGCATCATCAAAATTTTTTTGATTTAGTTTCATTTTCGCTCCCCCGTGTACAACTTTTCCTGGTGAAAAGATGTAAGGGGTGCCATTAAATTGAAATTCTATTTTTCCAGAAAGGGGAAAAACAAATCCTGGAAAAGAATCTGTATAATCAGCGAAAGGTACACCTGTATTTCTAGAATATCGATAGATTCCTTTTACTTGGAAAGGAGTGTTTGCTAAATGCTCTGCAAGCTGATTTACGTCGATTTTCATACTTATATACCTCATTTCAATAATAATTCGTTTAGTCTTCGTAGTTAGGTTGAATTATAGTTTTCATCTTATTCATTACCAAAATATAAAAAGGTAGGGATGACGGCTCTCGCCTATCCCTACCTTATCGATAATGATTATCATTGTCAATTAAGTTGGATCCTCCCTCTTATACCAAAGATCCATCAACCTCACTCATTTCATTTCTCTATCTTTTGTCCTCTTCCTAAAAGCAATTTCTTGCAAATCATCTCTATTTCTTGTGAAAAAGATTTTATTTGGAAGGCTTCTGAAAGCCTTTGATTCTCAGATAAAGCTACTACTTGTAACAATTTTTCTTCATAAGTTTGTACAAAATGATCAAGCGTCGGACTGGTTACTTTCGCAATATGGAGACTTGAAACTATACCTTTGCTCAACATTATAGATTGAAGTATCAATTTTGTAATCAACACTTCGATGAACGTCGAAATGTTTATATTTTACAATGAGTCTGACAGTGAAAACATTTATGGGAGGAACTAAAAATGAAAATAATGAAACAAATGCCAAATACAAAAAAAATAAATCCTAAAATTTTATATTATGGATTTCCTGTAATTTTACTAAGTACGTTAAATGAGGATGGAACAGTAAATATTAGCCCTTTATCTTCTTCTTGGGTATTAGGAGATTGCATTATCTTAGGGATTGGTCTTGGAGGAAAGGCAATTGAAAACTTAGAACATCATCCTGAATGTGTCATAAATATCCCAGACCCCTCTCTCTGGGAAAACGTGGAACAGTTAGCTCCTTACACAGGAAAAAATCCAGTTCCAGATTTTAAGAAACAGATCGGTTTTACATTTAGAAAAGAGAAATGTGATATTAGTTGCTTAACACCTATTGGGTCTACAACGGTTATTCCTACTCGAATTATGGAGTGTCCTATTCAAATCGAAGCAAAGGTAAAACATATACGTATTCCAGATTATTCTCCTAATTTTGCTATCGTTGAGACCCAAACGACACAAGTACATGCCCACGAAGAAATAATTATTGACGAAAATCATATTGATCCAAATAAATGGAGTCCACTAATTTATAATTTTCGTCATTATTTTGGTTTGGGTAGCAACCTTGGGAATAACTTCCGCTCTGAGATCTAAACATTGGGATTAAAACATATGGTTCACAAAAAAAGACCAGGTTCTCATTTGAGCGCCTGGTTATTTGTTAATAATTAGGTCTATAATTAGGTCTATAATAATATGCTTGCTGCTCATACGCACTAAATACTTCACTATTAAGCAATACAATAATTAAATCTGTTTTTTTCCATTTAGAGATGAAAAATCTTTCTTAGAACATTCACTTTATCTCTTTCATAAATTCTCTAAAGTCTTCAACGATTTCTTTTGCTTTTGTACGATATAAGAAATGATCCCCTTCAAATGTCATTACTTTCCCATGGACAGAATTAGCTATTTGTTTTTTATGCTCTGGTATCCATCTGTCCGTTACTGGATGCTTCTCTTGTATAAACAAAATAACTGGAAGATTTTTAGGGAATATTAAACTTTCAGCCGCTTTAAAGTTAGCATACATCATTTCAGCTTCATTTAACTGGCTGAGATTATACATATTTTTGTGCTTAAGAATTTTCAGTTGTTCTTTTGTTTTCTCATCATAGGGTAGTTCGACATATGGGTCATCACTAAGCTTCACCTGCAATCTAGCTAAACCTGATTTTTTTAGTAGTTTTAAAGTAGTTATTACTGAAGGTTCAATCTTTCTTTCACTTATTGTCGGAACACTACTATCCAGCCCGACAAATGCACTTACTTCGTTTGGATATTTGTTCACATAATCCAATCCGTAAAGGCCTGAAATGGAGTGACCCATTAGAATATAACGCTCAATTTGAAGACGCTGTAATGCTTCATGGATTTCACTAACAATATTCTCAGTGCTTCTTTCTTTTTCGGTAAGAGTACTTAATCCATAACCAAAAGGCTCAATGACCACAACCTTGTAAAATGGAGATAATTCATCTACTAGTAGTTGAAAATCAAGTGCTGGTGCTGCTGTTCCATAACCAGGTAAGAGTACGACGGTTTCTTCTCCTTCTCCCTGGATAAAGACATTCATTTTTTTCCCATCTACGGTGACAGACTGACCATAAGTTTCTAGTTTTCCTTGCTCCATTTTGCTACAAACAATATCAACAAGGAAAACAACCGCTAATAAAAGTAATATGGCTATAATTAAACCTACTACTATTTTACTTATAAAGGTTATCGTTTTTTTCATTATTTTGGCACGAGGGTATAGAACAGCAAGCGATAACTGTGTTTTCCTTTCTTCTCGTGCCACACCTCCCTTTCATACTTTCTTCTCCCTATCAATCTATCTCGGCTACTTTCATAAACCGCTAAGGATAGCTTATACAATGAAGGTGTACTGCCTATGACAACAATATGAACAGCGTATGAACAAAAAAATAGTACGTCATTAAATAAATACAGAAAGGACCTAATGATTCTTTTGCTATGACATTGCTTAATTGACATGAAAAAAAGGATCTTCAAATCGAAGATCCTTTTGCTACTTTGTCAGATTTTCTGTATTTAGCTTTTACATTTTTTAATAATCCATCTTTATCAAGCAAAGTTGGTAAACTGATACCGATAACGATTATGACAATACCTGCTATTTGCAAAGTTGTAACCGTTTCGCTTAAGAGGATAACTGATACCATCACCGCGATTGGCAATTCAACAGCACTCAATATGGATGACATACCTAATCCCACTTTAGGCACTGCAATTGTGAATAAGAAAACTGGTATAATCATGCCAAATAACCCCAATGCTAAACCATAAATCCACAGTCCTTCGTTAAACAAAGTGCCATTCCAAATAATTTCTGGAGACTGAAAAGCCGCAGTCGTCATGAAAGCGAAGAAAGAAACCAATACTAAGCGATTAGAGGTTGTCATACTTGCGGTTGTCTTTCCGTTTACATATAAAAATAAGGAGTAACAAAGAGCAGCTGCTAAACCCCATAACCACCCTTGAAAAGGTATTTGAGACAAATCAACATCAATTATGCCTGCAGCTGGTATGGTTCCAGCTACTAATATAATTAAAGAGATGAATTCAATTCTACTTGGAAATTGCCGTTTTGTGATACAAGAAATCAGCATACCAATCCATGTAAATTGGAACAGTAATACTACTGCCAAGGAAGCAGGCAAAAAGTTTAAAGAATGACCATATAAAATATTTGTTAACCCTGTTAACATGCCTGCAAACAGAAGGATTTTAACGCCTTTAAAGCTAAAATTTGATCTATTTGTAACTAAGGAAATACATACTGCTATACAAAAGCCGATAAAAAACTGACTTGTAACTGCCTCAGATACAGAAAAGCCACTACGCATTGCCAGTTTTATAATAGTTGAAACGATACCAAAACTACTAGCTGCAATCACTACTAATAGGGGATAAAGATACATCTTGATTATTCACTTCCCTCTCAAAACTTGTCTATTGATGAAATTTTGTTTATGATTTTGAGATGTCGAAAAAAATCATAATCTCCAATATATATCACAGATTGTTATTTTACAATCTTTTTTTCGTTAATAATGTATCCTCTCGTAGAGGAAAACCTAATTTTTAAAAATGATAAAAAAGCCAAAACCCACATGTATCAAGGGTTTGGCTTTTATCTTTGTATTTCATTAATAAAGAATGTTAAATTGAATGTTTTTTCTCAATTTCCTTCAGCATAAATTTTATACTGTAATAATCCAATCAAAAAAACACCCCCCTCTATAAAGAACATAGAAGTGAGATGTTTTTAATGTTCACTAATAGTATTAGAATGGCCGCAAACGTTTAGCGTGACTCTTTTGGCGGTTGGCATACATCACATTTTCGTTGGTTTTTATTTTTAAATTTCGTAAATGTTTTTTCAAAGTTAGTACCACATGCACATTTAAATAGTAGCTTTTGAGAAAAACCATGGTATTCAGTCGTTAGCAACTTACTTTCTGAATTGTTCTCAACAAATTTCTGAATTTCACCAATCGTCCAACGTTTATTCATTTCCTTACACCTCCATATTTAATCGTTCCGCGGAGGCTTTTCTTGGCATCCGTTATAAAAAAGAGCTTAAGTATCTTAAGTGCCTCATTATAACATGAGCTGGCTCACAATAAAACAGAAGTTTTACAAGCGTTGGAGGGCTGTACTCTTGCCTGTTACGGTTCGAGCGAGCCTCTAAACATTTGGTTTTCTAAGGAAATTTCATCTTTAATCATTATTTTTAAGATTCAAAGCTTTTGAATCTGCTCTTTAATATCCACCGTGCATAATCCTCCGTGATAACAAATCACCGATTCAATGTCTAGGTCTACATATTTTTTTAAAGATTGTTGAGCAACCTCTATATCTAAAGTGGTTGGAACATGTATCCCTCCCAATATACCATTTACACTATACATCGAATCGCCGGCAACAAGCGTTTTACTTTGCTTCAAATATAAACTAATATGGCCAGGCGTATGTCCTGGCGTATGGATAACTCGTATTCCCCCACAATATGGTAGTTCTTGACCGTCTTTCAAGGTCTCATCCACTTTCCCCTTGGGTGGATTCTCTATGTGCCCGTCTTTCAAAAGCGGTAAATCCCCTTGAATATAAGGCTTATCTAGTTTATGCGCATAAATTTTTATATGACTACCGCAATTTTGCAATATTTCAGGAAGACTGCCTATATGATCGATATCCTGATGTGTCAAAATCACAACTTTTAATTGGTTGAACGACACGCCTACATCTTCCATTGCCTTACGTAAATCTTCCATTTGACCTGAACATCCAGTATCAATTAAAACAGCCATCTCCTGATCCCATAAAAGCGTTGGATGAATGAAGGCTCCGTTAAATTTAAGCTCCAGAATCTCTACTCCCCTAGAAATTTTCATCATTTCTTCCCCTTTATGATTAGATTTTATTATTCTTTTACATCCTGAAGAACAGTCCTCTTCCGCCAAAGCAACTCTCTCAATGTTTCAAAATTGACTAGAATCGTTCCAACAATAATCGTCAGCGTACCTATTCCTGTTAACCACGAAATATATTCATGATAGAAGGTAACACCTAATATAACGGCAATTACTGGTGAGATATACAGCCATGTGGACGGAAAAACAGGATTTGTTCGTGACACAAGCCAATAATAAATGCTGTGACCAATCATTGAACCAAAAATAATCAAATAAAAAAGAGAACCAATTGAAGCTGGACTTAAAAGATAATGAAGCTGAATGTTCTCAGTAAAAAGTGACAAAATGATTAATAAAATCCCTCCATGCATCATTTGTGCTGCATTTAAAGCAATTGGAGATGTTGTTCCAAATTTTTGGATGACATGCTTCGTATAAATTGTTCCAGATGCATAGAAAACTTCACCTAAAATAATAGCGAAACAACCAACCATCCAGAAGGGACTAATCTCAATTGCAAAACTAGGTAAGATTAAGAACGTAACACCAATGACTCCGACAACACAACCAATAAATGATTTTCGGTCTCCTTTTTGCTTCAATATAAATGTCTGAATAACAATAATCATCATTGGACCTGTAGCAGATAAGACAGCTGCGATTCCAGATGTCACATACTGTTCTGCCCAATATAATGTGGCAAACGTTCCAAAGGTTAAGGCCACTCCTGTAAAAAACATTTCTTTTCGAAATAATAACCGGATTGTCGTTTTTTCGCGCCAAACCATAAAACTAAATAGTAGTAAACCGGCAATGAAAAAACGAAGACCAGCTGATAAAAACGGAGGAACTCCTGCATCAACACCAACTTTAATTGCTAAAAATGTTGTCCCAAAAATCAAACACATAAAGAAATAATTAATCATTACCATATCAAACTCCTCCTCTTTTTCTATCATAAAAGAAGTAGGATAGAACAGATTAAAAAGGATAGAACAGATCAATTTGGTTCGTGGTACAATCGGTTTGAATAGGAGGAATCGATGTGGGCAAAGCAAATCAAAATGAAGATTATCTTTTTAAGAAAGTCTATGATGATGTACTGGACCGAATAGAGCGTAAAGAATGGAAAGAACATGAAAAGCTTCCCTCCGTCCGGCAATTAGCATCTGAAATGAATGTCCATCGGCTAACGGTATTAAAAGCTTATCAACTATTAAAACAGCATGACAAAGTTTATGTAAAAGATAAATCAGGCTATTTTGTCCAATCAATTGTAACAAAATATATTGAATGTTTAGATCAGGACAATCCCATTGTTTCAGCATACGTAAAAAAAAATCATTTATCCGAAATCCATCAGCCATCTGTTTCCTATCATTTTTCTCAGGCATTGATTGATCCCAATCTTTTGCCTAATCACTATTTTTCAAATTACGTGAAGGAAGTGTTTGACCTATATCCGAAAGTACTGGCAACCTACTCAACGGTGCAAGGTGATTTAGAGCTACGTGAGACACTGACCCAATATTTTATCAACCACTATAAAACACATTTGAGTGCAGATGAACTGTTAATAACGTCTGGCTCACAGCAAGCCATTCACTTAATTGCTCAAGCTTTTATTAAGCCAAGAGACGTCGTTTTATTTGAACGTCCAAGCTATAGTGCTGCAATTGATATTTTTAAAGCACAAGGAGCACAGATAGTTACGGTTGATATCCACCCTGAGGGCTACGATTTAGAACAGGTCGAATACTATATTAAAAAATACAAGCCACGCCTTTTTTATCTCAACCCTACCTTCCATAATCCAACTGGTTATACGATTTCTGTCGAGCAACGCAAAAGATTAGTGGAATTAGCTGAGTACTATCGGTTTCTAATAATAGAAGACGATGCCTATCACGACATTTATTTTGACCAAGCCCCACCACCTCCAATTTACACATTTGATAGTGTTGGGACAGTCATTTATATCCGAAGCTTTTGCAAATACATCTCTCCTGGTTTGAGAATTGCAACTGTTATTTGTCCATCATCATTAATCAAATCACTATTAACAGAAAAATCGCTAGCTGATAATGGCTCACCACTTCTCAATCAAAAAATTTTTCTCCATTACTTCTCCTCACTAAGATTGCAACAACATTTGGAGAAAATCCGGATTGCCCTACAGATTCGAAAGGAAATTATGGAGGAAGAGCTAGCTGTAACAGGCTGGCGATGGAACAGTCCAAAAGGCGGTCTAAATTTATGGGTACAGCTCCCAGACGATCTTCCAACTGAATTATTATTATCTAGAAGCATCGAACAATCGATCTCCTTTGTGCCAGGTCAAGTTTGTGATCCATTAAAACAACTATCCTCTTGGATACGTTTAAGCTATTCCTATGCAAACGAAAAACAGCTAAGAGAAGGAGTAAAAAAGTTGGTTACAGTGGCGCAATCACTTTCTAAGTGATCGGACTAGCGATTTAATTAAATCTATAAACGGTGGTATTCACAGCTTTATCAACCATTTCAATTATTTTTTCATCGGTGGCACGAATCGTAATAAGCGGTAGACATAGCAACAACAGGCAGACATATACACCTAACATATTCAGCTGTCTATTTGAATAATATGAAAAAAAGTTATACACCTAGCTCTTATCTGTTCAAAATAATTACAGCAAATCACAGCAAAAAATTGTTCTCTGTGTAGAACACAATTTTACCAAGGAATGATAAGAGTGCTTTCAGATTTGAGAAAGCCATATTAACTCTATATTCCAGTAAAAATAACAGCCAAATTAACTTTATTATTGAAGAGCGAGATTTAGAAAAATTTCTATTCTCATAACCTCCCTGTAGAATGATAGAATGTTTTTATACAGTGATAGAAGGAGGAGAAAGATATTGTCTAATCAAAATGAGTCTTCATTAGATAAGGAAAAGCAGCCTAATCCGAAAGTTAAAGTAGAAAGAAAAGAGGGGGAACCAACTGCTGCTTTCAAGGGGGCTTCCTGGGGCGCATTGTTAGTAGGTGTTACGGCATATTTTATAGGCTTGTTTAATGCAACGATGCAACTAAACGAAAAAGGATATTACCTAGCTGTTTTAATATTTGGACTCTATTCAGCAATATCCTTACAAAAAGCAGTAAGAGATAAAGAAGAGGGAATACCAGTTACTAGTATTTATTATGGTATTAGCTGGGTTGCACTTATTGTATCTATTTCATTAATGGGCATTGGGTTATATAATGCTGGAAGTATTGTTTTAAGCGAAAAAGGGTTCTATGGTATGTCATTTGTTCTAAGTTTATTTGCATCCATCACGGTTCAAAAGAATATTAGAGACACACAGAGAGCTAGAGAAAGAGATTAAGTTACTGAAAGAGTCGAGAAGTTCATTCTCGATTCCTTTTGTCATTTTTTCTTAAGCTCCATACTCCTCCAGACTATAAAAAAAGAGCATGGCTGTCATCAGCCATACTCCTCTCAATTTTATTTTTCTCCGCTTATTTCGACTAAAATTTTAGATTGTGTTTTGTCATTTGTTAACGTTTTGAATCCTTTTTCAACAATCTCATCTAGGTCAATTTGACTTGTGATGATCCCTTGTGGATTTAGTTGACCAGCGCTCATTGCATCAATTGTTCTTTGGAAAATTGACGGTGTATAAACAATGGATGATAATACATTAACACCTGTGTTTGTAAGTTGCATTGGATTCCATTCGATTGGTCTTGCAAAAATCGAAACAATCATCATGTTACCACGAGGTTTTGTTACATCAATTGCTTGTTTAAAGGTAGGAGCAACTCCTGCCACCTCAAAGGATACATCAACCCCATCTGCAACAATCGCACGAACTGCTTGTACAGGATTTTCTTTACCTGAATTAATAGCATGGGTTGCACCTAATTCTTTTGCCTTTTCTAATCGATCATCGGATAAATCTAATACGATAACTTTACTAGCACCTGATGCTTTTGCAGCGATTACTGTTAATAATCCAATTGGTCCAGCTCCAAATACAGCAACAGAATCACCTAATGTAACCCCAGCATCTTTAACAGCTTGTACAGCAACAGCCATTGGTTCTACCAGTGCACCATCTTGTAATGTTAAGTTATCTGCTAAACGATGTATATTCGTTACAGGGACATTAACATATTCCGCAAATCCACCGTTTCCATGTAAACCAATAAAGTTAAATCCATCATAACGATCGACTTCTTCATGTTTATTTCTATATGTTAATGTAGGATTGATGACAACTCGGTCCCCAGCCTTAAAGTCAGTAACCTTAGAGCCAACTTCTTCGATGATACCAGCAAATTCATGTCCCATTGTAAGTGGGGCAACTTCACCTGTTAATTCAGCTTTTTCATTAACTGGTACGAAAACCGGACCTTCTTCGTATTCATGCAAATCACTTCCACAAATACCAGCCCACGCTACTTTTACTTTCACTTCTTCTTCTCTTAAAGCGCGTAATTCAACCTCTTCAACTCTAATATCTTTCACACCATGCCAAACTGCAGCTTTCATTTATGTTACCCCCATAAAATTATTTAAATTGGTACCATAAAATAACATCCTTAATAGCTACTCGTGCATGATCAAAATCCGACACTTCTATACACTTGATAAAAGTATTGATGGACATATGATAGGATTCAACTAGATTCATCTTCCATTTGGTTTGTGCAGCTACATTTGTAACAAATATTGTTTCTTTAAAGAATCGTAGCATAGCAATATTTCCTGTAACATCAAAAAACAATTGTAACAAGTGGGCAAACGAAACAACATATTCATAAATATTTTCAGCAGACTTTCTTTGTTTCATAGCTTCAAATCGAAATAATAGTTCATTTTGCAAATCGGCAGTCCATTTAGATTCACACTTGGTTAGTGCAATATCCAATAGATGATAAAGCGCTTCCAAATAATCCTTTAATTCCTGATCCGTTATAATCTTCACTCTTACACCTTTATGTTGTACTTTTTCAACTACACCATCTTTTTGTAAAAGATATAGAGCCTCACGGACAGGTGCATGACTTACTTGTAACTCCTTTGCAATTTCTGCCTCTATTAAGCGCTGACCTTGTTCATAGTAACCAGAAAATATGCGGAATAATAATCGTTCAGCTATTTGCTCAGAAATTGTTTTTTTTGAAATTGAATTTTCATCAAACCCCATTAAACCACTCCAATAAATTTATATCCTTTTATTTTAACATAGTTCAGTGTATAGGGTGATTAGCTAAAAGCGTTATATATTATGGATTATAGATTATCGATAATCTATAAAAGTATTTTAATCTATAAATTCATTTCTTTCAAATATCTTGTTTTGGGTAGGTAACTAAATAATATGAAGTACCTTTTAAGAGAAAATTTATAAATGCAAAAAAGATGGTGTTAAGTTGATCAGACCGGTATATGGAGATAATTTGCGATATGAGTTACTCAATAATAACCTATAAAAAATGCACACAAACTGCTAGTTATTGTCTAACAATTTGTATGCCATTCATCTTAAAGTGATCTGTTATGAGTTGACGATGTATATCCCTGTTTCCTCCATTAACAACTGTTGCGCTATATGAACCACTAATCTTCTCTGTTGCAATTTATATGGGCTTACCAGCACTTTGCGTACCGAATGCAACCTTTTAATTATACTATTTCAAAAAGACTTAGGAATAACTCCTAAGCCGTAATCATGTTTCTTCTCATATGAAAAAGAGTCTGTACCTCTAGTCTCTATTCTCTATATAACTTACAATTTGATTGGCAACAGTTGATGTTAACAACGTAGATATATTACTTAAAACAATAATTGTTGCGTCACTTTCTATCAACCTTAAATAGGAGGAAGTAAAACCATTAATCCCGCCATGATGAAAAATGAGCGTATTATTCTTTTTTGTCTTAGTAATGTTCCATCCATATCCATGGCCAAAACGACCTGATGAAAGCATCTGAGTTGTTATATTTTTCGATAGTAAACAATTATTTTTTATTGCATCATCAAGTAATTGTAAATCTTCTACTGTAGAAAATAACCCACCAGCAGAATAGGTGTTAGACATATTGATGAAACTAGCATGATAAATATTATTTTTTTCTAACTCATAACCGCTTGCTTTATACTTTTGAATAGCCACGTTATAATCAAGACCAGTATTTAACATAGATAGAGGCTGAAGAATCTTTTGTTTAAGAAACTCTTCATAACTTAAACCACTTGTCATTTCTATAATCTTACCTAATACAATGTATCCTGAATTAGAATAATTAAACTCTTTCCCTGGTATAGATTTGAATGAACAAGAAATAATCCAATTTATTAAATCATCTGGTGATTGTAGTTGATAAGATTTTAATAAAAAATCAGGTTGATCAGTAATATTACCAATGCCAGATGTATGCGTTAATAGATGTTCGATCATAATTTGGTTACCTTTTGGAAAATTAGGAATAAAATTATCTACAGTATTATGTAACTGTAACTTTTGCTCTTCAACTAGCATTAAAATTGCAATGGTAGTAAAGATTTTAGTTACAGATCCAATACGGAACTTTGTAATAGCTGTATTTGGTATATCCCATTCATAATTAGCTTTTCCAAATGATTCTTTATATATTGTTTCTCCTTGATCAACCACTAAGATATTTCCACTAAACCCCTCTTCTTTTGAGTTTAAAAATGAATGAATATATGATTTTAGCAAATATCAAGCACTCCTTATTTTGTACTATAAGTTACTTGAAATGTTATCCAATGGCATTTACCAACTTCCTCCTTTCGAACTTTACGAGATCTTAAAGCTCATTTCTAAGATTTCTGCGAATTTCCTTTTGCTTTAACTTTATTAATTCTATGATACTTTTACAGATTCTTTTAAGTGACTCATTTGATTTGTAAGTGAGTACGAAAATACTGCCACCTTCTATCATGCTAAAGACTAAATACGCCATTTCTGTAGCTTCCTCAGGGGGCCAATTTGATTGGATAAACTTTTCTCTTAATATCATGATAAGTTCTTCATAGGCATTCTTGCATGCTAAACGAAGTTGCTCACTCATATGCCAAGTTTCCAAAGAAATAAGTGCTAGTGGAATTCCATCATGTGCAATTTTTGGATTGAAACTTAAACATTGACCAAAAAAACACTCTAAAGCTTTTATTACATCATCATGCTGTGAAAATAAATTTCTCAACTCTTGAGCAGCAAAATCTTTTGTTCGATTAATTGCCTCTGTCGCTAATTGCTCCTTGCCTTCAGGAAAATAATAATAAAGCGAACCTTTTGGACAACCCGACTCTTTAATAATTTGATTTAATCCAGTAGCATGGTACCCTTGTTTTTGAAACAGTGTTGACGCGGTTGATAAAATTTTCATTTTACTTTCTTGATTTCTAGACATTTTCCCCTCCGAAATTATAACGACTGGTCTATATAATAAATTGTTAAGACGATAAAGTCAATAGAACTGATTATTGCTTCACCTTTACTCGTTTAATAGTTAATTCAACTTTCATTTTTAATGGCAAGCTCTAATTCCTCACCTTTTATGATTACTTGATCTACATCAGATAATTTATTTTAATTACCCATTAATTCAGACTGCTTTTCACAGGATCAAAATTTTTTAAAATCAGCACCATCTTTTTTTCTCTTCATATTCTATAGAATCAGAATATTGAGGGGGAAACGTATGGGGATTGAATTCACAGCTCTCCATTGGATTTACGTGGTTTTTATTGTGCTCATCATCGGATTTATGGTTAAACGTCGCGATACCACCCTCATTTGTGTAGTAGGCATCTTTATGCTAGCGATTGTTGCAACTGGTGATTTTACCTCGTCCATAAGTGGTGTGTTTAACAGCTTTATTTATGCCATAACTGAGCTGCTATCAACGATTCTTATTATTTCGATTATCGTGGCGATGAGTCGGGTCATGATGTCTTCAGGTATTAATGAGGTTATGGTGGCCCCTTTCACAAAGATCATTAAAACACCCGCACTCGCTTATTGGACGATTGGACTTTTAATGATGTTTATTTCTTGGTTTTTCTGGCCATCACCTGCAGTAGCGCTATTAGGAGCCGTGCTCTTGCCTGTTGCGATTCGGGCGGGCCTCCCAGCACTGGGGGTTGCCATGGCGATGAACTTATTTGGGCATGGTATTGCATTATCGAGTGATTTTGTCATTCAAGGGGCTCCAAAATTAACGGCTGATGCTGCTGGTATCCCTGTTGGAGATGTTGTTTCAGCCAGTATTCCGCTTGTTATCACAATGGGCGTTGTAACGACAATTGTTGCTTATATTTTTTTAAGACGTGATATGAAACGAGGAACGCTACTTTTAAATACTGGCAACAATGAGGAGGAGGATGGTGAACAAGAAACTGCGGAAAACTTACTGTCAATTGGGCAAAAACGATTCTTCGCCGTACTTATTCCTATTGCCTTTATCTTAGACGTTATCGCTATGTCAGTATTCAATTTAACGGGCGGTGATGCAACGGCTTTAATCGGTGGAACCTCTGTTTTTATTTTATTGTTGCTTAGTATGGTTGCTCATAAATCAGCGGGATTAGAAAAGACAACAAGTTATTTGATTCAAGGATTTCAATTCGGCTTTAAAGTCTTCGGACCCGTAATTCCAATTGCTGCTTTCTTCTATCTTGGAGATGCTGGCTTTACACAAATTCTTGGAGATCACCTCCCCGCTACTTCACACGGTATTGTCAATGATCTGGGTGTCGGTCTTGCAGCAATAGTTCCGTTAACAAAGGAAATTGCTGTTGTCACGCTAGCAGTTGTTGGCGCTATTACAGGATTAGATGGTTCTGGCTTTTCAGGAATTTCTCTTGCTGGCTCTGTTGGCAGTTTGTTTGGTAATGCTATTGGTGATGGAACAGCAACTTTAACAGCTTTAGGGCAAATCACAGCGATTTGGGTTGGTGGCGGTACACTAATTCCTTGGGCATTAATCCCAGCAGCTGCTATTTGTAATGTCAGCCCATTTGAGCTGGCAAGACGAAATTTAATTCCTGTAGTCATTGGACTGATTGTGACAACGATAGTTGCTGTATTTTTAATTTAATTTAATTTAATAAAAATAGTAAGAGATGGACACTAGGTTATCAGTAGCCATCTCTTTCACTCTCCGTATAATACTTTTGTAAAATGTCATAAAACATTTCTTTTAGTTGAGATTTTTTCATACCTAAAATATAAGCCTCTATCAATAATTGCTCCACTTTCATAGCTATTTGGTGACATGAAATAGTCGTTGCTTTATTAGGATCTACGATAATAAATGCTCTAGACTGAGGCTTAATGGTGATGATCCCCTTTTTTTGAAGCTCTTTGTAGCTTTTATGAACTGTATGCAGATTGAGGTTTGTTTGTGCTGCTAGCTGGCGAATTGAAGGCAAATTGTCCCCTTTTTTTAAGCTTCCAGTCGCTATGGATAAAAGCAACTGCTGTGTGAGTTGTTGATAATATGGAATTTTGCTTCTTCGATTTACTTTTACATTCATTTGTCGAGGATTTCCTCCATATTAAAATTTCTTTTTGGCAATAAAATGATGCATGATAGCCATCATGAATAGTACAAGTAACAGTGTGACAATAATATTAAAGCTATACCATTTTTCTATGTCACCTGTCATTATTATCGTTGTAGCATACAAACTATTACTAGCTGGATTTATGACATCTAAGAATGGATGTAAGCCAGCACAAAAACGACAAATAAATAAGACACCAATACTAATTAAAGCAATAAATGGTGTACTATTAAAAAATGTACTCATCATGGCAACAAATGTAATGATGAACAACAGCCAAATACAATAAAATGCTAAAGCTATCAATGCACGCGTTATCGGTACAGAGGTAAATAAATAAGATGTATAGCCAAGGGACATTGCATAGCCAAGCGAAATACATAGGACGGCTAAAATATAATGAGTAAGGAGTTTACTGTTTAAGTAGGATGTGATTGATACTGGCCTTGTTAAAATGAAGGCCATCATTCCATTCGCTTTTTCTCCTTGAATAATACCCATCGTTGCAATAGCAAGGATGATTATACCTAATTGATCAAATTGCGAATTAAGGGTTGAAGCAAGCACTTCTTCTCCCCCTGGCTTTGCCATTGTTGGATCAATTATAATCCCTTCTATACCACCCATTGATTGTAAAATAGCAGGCAAGAAATACATCATAATCGGCTGAGTTAAACCTAAGAGGATATAGACGATTGGTAGCCAAACGACTTTATATTCCTTTGTCATTTGATTCATTTCTTTTTTACTTAGTGCTATAAACGTATTCACTTCAAATTACACCACCAATTCTAAAAATATTTCTTCTAAGCTTTCTTGAAGGCCAAGATCAAACTTTGTAAATAGTACATTTGAATCCAATCCGTACTGTAGCAATCGATGGGCGTCCTCTTCCAAATGATTGACATATACTTTAAAACCATCCCCACAATTTTCGATTCTCTTTACATAAGGTAAATGTTCAATCGTTGTTAGCCACTTAACATCTTTCTTTTGAACCGCTAAAAAGATAGCTGAATCTTGATAGCGATTAAGTAACTCTAATTTTGTTGCATCTTCTATTTTGTAACCATTTTTAATGACCACAAAGCGCTCACAAACTTCCTCCGCATCGCCTAAAATATGTGTAGAAAGTAGTATGGTCGTTTCTTTTTTTATGTCTTTTAATAGATTCAGCACTTCACGTCTACCAATTGGATCTAGGGCTGAAACTGGTTCATCCATAATGATGAAAGCTGGCTTGTGTAATAAAGCTTGTGCGATTCCAAGACGCTGTTTCATACCTCCTGAAAATGTTCCAACATGAGCATGTGCCTCTTTTCCTAAGCCCACCTTTTCCAGAAGAATTGGGATGTCTTTTTGTAATTGATTTTTCGAAATACCCGAAAGTGTCCCCATAAAGGCTAAAGTTTCAGAGGCTGTCATCCACGAGAAGAAATTAGGGTACTGTGGTAAATAACCAATATGATTTTTCATCTTTGAAATTTTTTGCCCATCAAGTACAATGTCCCCTTCATCTGCATAAAGAATATCAGCAATGATCTGAATTAATGTAGATTTCCCTGCCCCGTTTGGTCCAATAAGTCCTACACATTCATTCGAATCTATAACCAATGAAAAGCTACTTACTGCCGTTTTCTGTTTAAATTTTTTCGTAATATTATTAATTTCTAAGCGCACGTTTATTGACATCCTTTCTTCCCATCACGAAATATAGAACAGAACCAATTGTATTAAAGAACAAAATAATAATGGCCCACATTAGTATGTTTTCTCTGCTATCTCTGTGTTTATATAAATCTATTAGTGCAACAGTGATAAGTAAAAAACCTACGAGTACAAATGGTAAAAGAATTGGTAGTATGCTTGCCCAATCAATTTGATTTAAGTCTTCAAAACCATAGTGTAATTTCATTTTTATAACCCCCTTCATTATCATTATCAATAATGATAACAAAAGAATGAAAAAATTTCATTACCTTTTTACTGTACATCTTTAAAAAAACGCTATAGTATATTTTTTGATAATGTTCTCAAATTGATAACATTTGATTGCTTCCCTTGATACTATCTCATTTTCTGGTAGGAGGATCGGTTTATGCGTAATAAAGCAGAGGTATTAATGCACCCTGTGAGAATGAAAATTTTACAAGCTCTGATGCACAATAAAGAAGAGGGTTTAAGCACATTGGAGATGATTTCTGTCATTAAAGATGTACCACAAGCCACTCTATATCGTCATATCCAAATTTTAGTCGATGAAAATATCATAAAAATTGTGAAAGAGCGAAAAGTTCGTTCTGTTACAGAGAAGTTTTATGCATTAAATGAAGGAGCAGCAAAACTTAGTAAGGAGGATTGGACTCAACTCACAACCAAGCAAAAATTAAATTATATTTCCTACTATCAATTGGCTTTACTATCTCAATATCAAAATTATTTGCATTCACTTGATGAAAAAGAAAGCACAACAGATTTAGCAACTTTTTCTTTAATCGACTTAACGTTAACGGACGATCAATTCAAAAACTTTGAAAATGAATTAAACGATTTATTAACTAAATACTATAATATGACCGATTCAAATAAAGGTTTGGAGACTAAAACAATTGCTTTAAATATTATTCCAAAGCCTTAGGTACTATTGACGTAAAGAAATGGAGAAGATTTATGAAAAAAGGAAAGTCACTAGAAAATATACGAAAATTAATTATGATCATTATTGGGGCAGTTATAGCCGCATACGGACTAGAGGCCGTGTTAATTCCGAATGCTGTCATTGATGGCGGTGTAACAGGTCTTAGTATTATGGGTGCGCACCTCTTTGGTATCCCGTTAGGCGTACTGCTCTTTGTATTAAATATTCCGTTCATTTATATCGGCTACAAGCAAGTTGGAAAAACCTTTGCCTTAATGAGTAGCGCTGGTATTGCAGCATTATCGATTTCTACAGTGCTTTTACATGACGTCAAAACCATTTTAGGCCCAAATGATCCCCTCCTAATTGTCTTATCTGGTGGTATGCTCCTTGGTGTGGGTATTGGAATTGTCCTACGAAATGGTGGCGCTTTAGATGGCTCAGAGGTTTTAGCTGTACTATTATCTCGTAAAATTCCATTTTCAGTCGGCGATATTATATTATTTATCAATGCCTTTATTTTCTTAGGGGCAAGCTTTATCTTTGGCTTAGAGAGTGCTCTCTACTCAGCGTTAACTTACTATATTGCCAAAAATGTTATCGATATTATCCAAGTTGGTTTAGAAAAATCAAAAGAAGTTCGTGTTGTTAGTGGAAAATCCGAGGAGATTGGAGACGCTATCCAAGCCCGCTTAGGACGTGGTGTTACCTATACACATGGACGTGGTGGTTTCTCCAATGAACCAACAGAAATCTTAAACTGTGTCATTAACCGTATGGAAGAAAATAAATTAGTTTCGATTATTAAAGACATCGACGAAGGCGCTTTTGTAGTCATTTCTGATGTGTCAGAAGTTCGTGGTGGTAACTTTAAGAAACGAGATATCCATTAATTTCAAAGTAAGTAAGGCGCACTATACCTTACTTACTTTTTTTAGTTGCTTCTATCATATTTTACGCCTCCTATTAAACATAATCCTCCCAGCATTACTACTAAGGAAGCCCCAACTAAGGCATACTGATAGCTATTTGTGTAACTTGCAAGTGTGCCTGCAATGGATGGACCAATCATTTGTCCGAGCGCATAGCCAGCCGTTAAATAACCTATCATTTGATGACTATTAACTGGTGCAAGTTTCCTCGCTAATGTTGTACAAACAGTTGTAATTCCCATAAAGGTTGCCCCAAAAATGAAGGCACTAGCATAAAGGGTCATCGAATTTGTAGCTAGCGCAGGTAAAACAATACCTATCGCTTGCAGTAGCATAGAGATGAGTAAAATTTTCACATAGCCATAACGCTGTGCTAGCTTAGACCAAACGATACATGAGGGAATTGCTGCAACACCCACAACAAACCATACAAAGGCTGCATCTCCATGAAAGCTTGTCGACTCCTGTGCAATTGATACAATAAATGTGCCTGTGACAATATAGCCAAGCCCCTCTAAGCTATAAGCGATGATTAACCATTTCATCCAAGACTGAGGAGGCGTTTTCTGTGAAATTATCTGGCTTTCCACTAGTTGTTTACTTGGTGTAATAGGCTTAATGAATAGTACAATCAAGACAAACAATACAATACTAAATAAAGCTAATACGATCCAAGTTCCATTCCAATGGAAAACAGCTTGGATTGGTGAAACAATTACCGCACTTAATGCAATCCCTATTCCCACCCCACTATAGAACAGCCCCGATAGATGCATATGACTACTGCTGGCTAACTGGTCTAGTATAAGGCTTGTTATAACAACAAAAATAAAAGCACTCACAACACCCGAGATAAATCGTAATAAATACCAAATGATGATTACATTTGTAAAGCCCATGAAGGCTGTTGTTAAAATGCTGATAACAAGGGTAATTTGCAAAAAGAGAATACGTTTATTCCCTATTGGTAAACGACCTGCCACCCAGGCTCCAACCAAATAACCTAAGTAATTACTTGTTGCTAAGTAACCTGCTGTTGCTCGGCTAAATTCAAAAGTTTCTTGCATATAAGGTAAAATAACCGTATACGAAAAACGGCCGATGCCCATAGCAATAACTAAAGCAAAAATGCCCCCGATTAAATAGCGTACGGTTTCCTTGTGCATATCATCACTCCTTCTATTTCACTATATCGAATATCTAGGTATCAAAAATAGATCTAATTCTTTATAATAAGTATCAATAAAATTGATAGCTGGAGGGCATATGAATATTAATGATTTAACGATTTTTCGAACAGTCGTCCAAACAGGTAGCTTTTCTAAAGCTGCCACAGCACTTAATTACACACAATCCAACATCTCTATGAAAATACAAAGTCTTGAGGCACTCTACGAAACAACCTTTTTTTATCGTGGACATCGAGGGATACGGTTAACATCAAAAGGAGAACAATTCTACGAGTTAGTCCTAAAAATGCTTCATCTCTATGAAAAAACCTTTGAGATCATACATGAAACGGAGGAACAACGAGGCGTTTTACGAATTGGTTCGATGGAAACAACTGCTGCATTACATTTACCAACTCTGTTAAGCACATTTCATCAAGCACATGAACAAGTGGATATCACCATATTAACAAGCCCTTCTCAGTACAATATCGAACGGGTAGAAAACTATGAACTAGATGGCGCATTTGTTACCGGACCTGTTTATAAAGAAAATATAATGATGAAAGAGTTTGTCTGTGAAGAGCTTGTTATTCTTACTTCTAGCAAGCATAAACCTATTAAGCATCTACAGGATTTAGAGGGAAGCACTGTGATTACATTCCGCCACGGCTGTTCCTATCGAGCCATCTTGGAACATTGGTTACATGAAGAAGGGGTTCGACCACAAAATCGAATGGAGCTTGGTACGCTTGACGGTATTATTGGCTGTGTTGCTGCTGGGTTAGGTATTACCTTACTACCACTTGCCATTGCGGAAAAATATATGGCAACACAAGCATTAACATTGCACAAGATAAAGAACAAGCAAGCACATATTCCTACATGGTTTATTTATCGTAAGGACGAAGTACAATCCCCCATCCTAACTTATTTTTTAGAAGCCATAGAAGCTTATGACTATCCGACAGTTTGAGGGTTCTATCCGTCAGTTTTGAAATTCTATCCTTCCCCTAATAAAAAAGCTGTTCAGCAGATTATCTCCACTGAACAGCTTAATATTAGGCAATAACGGTTTCCGCTATGTTAGAAGCATGATCACCAATTCTTTCTAAATTACTCACAATATCCGCAAATACAATACCTGCTGAACCTGAGCAAACTCCTTCATTTAATCGCTTAATATGCAACTTACGTAAACGTCTCTCCATATTATCAATTTCATTTTCTTTTTCTATCACTTGCTGTGCTAAGGAAAGATCACGCTTATCAAGGGATTCAATAGACATTTTCACAGTTTCTAATGTAAAAACAAACATATCTTCTAACTCCTGCATCGCTTGTTGACTTAAACGAACGCGATTACTATCCTTGTATTGCAGAAGCTCAATTATATTTTCTACATGATCACCAATTCGTTCGATATCCCGAATATTTTCAAATAAAGCATGATGCACTTGGGAATCATGGGTTGATAGAGATTGTTTTGATAGCTCCACTAAATATTCCGTTGATTTGCGGTCTAAATTATTAATGGCTTCCTCCAATTGGCCGACCTTGCCGATTAACTTAGCATCATCCGTTTTCAAAATCGTTAACGTTTCTTCTAGACCTTGAATACTATACTCGCCCATGCGCACTACTTCCATCTTTGCTTGACCTAATGCCACTGATGGTGATTTGATAATCAAATTTTTATCCAAAAATTTTGGTTTGTATTCAATAACTGAATCTTCGCCTGGAATTAGTTTCGTTACGACATAAGCCCAAACACCTATGAATGGTAACTGAATGATTGTATTGATGACATTAAACGTTCCATGTGCAAAGGCTATTTGCATTTTCGGCTCTAAATTGAGCACCCCTGCAATCCATTCCACATAGTTCGTAAATAATCCCAATATGAGCATAAAGATAATTGTACCCACTACATTAAATAGTAAATGTGTGGCAGCTGCTCGCTTTGCTGCAATAGAAGCACCTAAAGCAGCTAGAATTGCTGTAATCGTTGTACCAATATTATCTCCAAACAAGACAGGTAATGCCCCGTGTAAAGTTATTAAATCTTCAGCATAAAGCCCTTGTAAAATCCCTACTGTAGCTGAGGAAGATTGAACAATCAGGGTGAATATCGTTCCTACTAATACCCCTAAAATCGGCACATCAGACATTTGTACAGTCAAATCTAAAAATGGTTGCCAATCTCTAAGTGGCTTCATTCCACCACTCATAAGCTCTAAACCAATAAATAAACCTGCAAACCCGAATAATACTTGTCCAATATTTTGAATGAAACTTTTCTTAAAGAAAAATAAGCATATCGCGCCCACTGCCATAATTGGATATGCGTAAGCACCTACATCTATTCCTATAATAAATGCTGTGATGGTTGTCCCAATATTAGCTCCCATAATAACGCCTATTGCTTGACGCAATTTCATAAGTCCTGCGCTCACTAGTCCAACAGTTATAACGGTCGTACCTGAACTTGATTGTATGAGAACTGTAACAACAATACCAACTAGTACACCCATCAATGGGTTTGTTGTAAATTTATCTAAAATATCTCTTAGTCGATCACCTGCAGCCCTCTGCAAGCCATCTCCCATAAATTTAATAGCGAAAAGAAATAAGCCTAACCCTCCAAGAAATTGGAAAATCATCTCCTGTACATTGATAGCCAATCCATTCAACCCTTTCCTTGTTGTCAGACTTTATTATTAATAGTTTTAAGCTAGCTGTACATATCATTTACAATGGATTAAATTAATGTTTACACGCCCTTTACAATTAGTCCAAAAAACGGACATATTCAAATCAAATTCAACAAAAAACAAACAAAAAAAACATGAAAAAATCTTCAATTAGATTTTCACATGTTTTCTTTTGACGACTGAATGCATTTCCATTAGGCTGTACTTAGACACTGAAGGGAGTTTTCTATGGATATTTTTATAGCTAGTAACCGCCAATTACCGATCCGCTACTATGTGCAGGAAGCAATTTGGATTCGACGTGGTGGCAGTATTAAGCTGCCAGATTTAACACTGCCATTTTTCGTTGAGGTAGAGATTAAAAATCAATATAATTTACATATCATTGCAGATTATATTATGGACTTTCAACGACAATACAAGCATACAGAAATCCAATTATTAATCAAAAACACAGCTACCCTAGCAACCCTGCAAGACATGCTGTCACATCATACACAAACACAACATGCCATTACTATTCTTCCATTGTAGTCAGTTATGAAGCTGCTAACGGCAATGTGATAATAAAGTACAGTGTCTCATTTTTGTATTTTGCGTGAATCGTTCCTCCGTGAAGCTCCACTATGCTTTTGGCAATCGCTAGTCCAAGCCCTGAGCCCTCGGTTACATTTGTTCTCGATTGATCTTTTTTATAAAATCTCTCAAATAAACTAGCAAGCTCCACCGATGTAAAGGCATCACTTTGGTTCGCTACACAAATACGTACATGGTTTGCTTGTCCTTCAAGGGAAACCATAATTTTTCCTTCAGCAGTACCATAATTGATCGCATTGATGAGTAGATTATCAAAAACTCGTACAATCTTTTCCGAATCCAGTGCAGCAAAAATTCGATTCTCTGGAAAGTGTTTTATAAAAATACGTTGTTTCTCCTCTGCTAATGGTACTAATTCCTCCATTAGTTGTTCGAGCAGTTCATTTACACAAACTTGTTGTCGCATTAAAGTATTTTTATCATTCGTGAGCTTAGTATATTCAAATAAATCGTCTATTAAATTTTTTAATTGCTCGGATTTAGAAAAGGCTATTTTCAAATATTCGTCATATTGCTCTTTTGTCTCATACTTCTCTTCTCTTAATAAACGCAAATAACCCATGATTGAGGTAAGAGGTGTTCTAAGGTCATGTGAAACATTTGTAATAAGCTCGTTTTTTTGTTGCTCAATTTTCCTCTCCATCTCGATACTTGTCATAATTTCTTCTGCCATTTGATTAACATTATCCGTTAGTGAAGCAATTTCATCCTGACCTTTTTTCTCGATACGAAAGGCTAAATTTCCTTTTGCGATTTCCATAACCCCCTCCGCTAATGCCTCAATTTGATTCATTTTGCGTTTTGTTATCGAGAAAAATGATACGATAAACAACATAACACCAATGAAAAAAGGTATGGGACCTTCATTCGTACTTGTGATGGCTTCTCCTTGTGGAAGCCCACTAACAAAGAAGTAATAATTTTTATCTTGTAAAGTTAGTGGCACTAATGTTGTAAACTCCTTACGAGAAGTTTCGTTCACATGATAGGCATTTTCAAAAGGTTGATTCATTGTAAAGTCCATGACATGCCCTATTTCTTCATGCAAATTGATTTGTTGCTCTTTTACCTGCTTTGTTTTATATAAGATTTTACCTGCCTCATCTGTGACGACAATTTTGAATGCATTGTCCTCATTTTCTATTTTTCCATTTTCTTGATCGATCAATTCTCTTAATGCTTCAACACTATTTTCTTGGGTTGCCAATGCTGCTGTATCCTGTGCATGATGATACATCATCTTCATACTACCACTATAATCCACAATCACTGTCTCATTGTTATTCTCAAAAAATGGCACTACTGCACGTGCCACTAAAAAACTGCCAAGTGCACATAATAAAAATGTTGTAAATAGTTGAATACGAATGCTACGTTGAATATTATTTTTTATTTTCGCACCAATATGCTTCAGAAACCTTGGGATCTTTAAAAGCCTAAAGAACTTTTTCAACTTTATACCCTACTCCCCATACGGTTTTAATATATTGTGGATTCCTTGGATTTGCCTCAATTCGCTCTCGAATTTTTCGAATATGTACCATTACAGTATTTTCTGATTGAAATGCTTCCTCTTTCCAAACTTTTTCATAGATTTGCTCTGCACTCATGACAATGCCAGGGTTACTAACAAGCAATTCCAAAATAGCAAACTCCCTAGGTGTCAGCTTTACTCTTTCATTATTAACAAAAACTTCATGTGTCGCTGTATTGATACGTAAATCACCAACTTCCAGCTCCTCTCTATTGCTGCATAAGCCACTCATTTTCAGATAGCGACGGAGCTGTGATTTAATGCGGGCAATTAGCTCTAACGGATTAAAGGGCTTCGTCACATAATCATCAGCACCTATCGTTAAACCACTAATCTTATCCATATCTTGAGATTTGGCAGTTAGCATAATAATAGGCATTTCTGCTATTTCTCTTACCTTCATACACATTTCAATGCCATTTACTTTAGGCATCATTAAATCCAATACAATTAAATGTACTTTATGCTTTTTTACTAACTGTAAGCCCTCTTCTCCATCACATGCCTCTAACACATGAAACCCCTCATTTTTCAAATAAATGCCTATCAGATTTCTTATCTCTTTTTCATCATCTACAATTAAAATTGTTTCATTACTCATCTAATCCCACCATTAATCAAATATTTTCCATTCATAATGTTCCTCCATTTTAGCTATTTTTTTATTTTCCGTATATAAAAATAATAAATACAGCTAACAGTCACGATGAATAACCCAAAGTAAATACCATACTTCGTAGCAATCAAAGAAATATATTCAATTTGACTACCGAATAATAAACCTAGTGTAAAATAAATCAATGTCCAGACAAAGCCTGTTGTATAGGAAAATAAAGCATATGTTTTAAAAGGCATATTATTCATTCCCACCAAGTAAGGGAGGATATGTCGAACAATTGGAATAAAGTAACTCAGGACTAATGCAAAGTGTCCATATTGATCTAACAATTCTTGTGATTTGGTTAAGTACTTTGCCTTTTTCTTTTTCACAAGTTTATCGAGTACACGATGACCAAATAGTTTTCCAAGTATAAATCCTAGAGAAAGCCCTGAAACAACGCCTAAATAAGTAAGTAAGAAAGATTTCCAAATGACCAATTTTCCAAGCGACGATAGAAAACCACCACTCATGACAATCATTTCATCTGGTAGCGGCATGCCTATAATCCCTAGCCATAAACTAAAAAACAAAGCAAAATAGCCATATTGTTCAATAAATAATAAAAGATCCTGTAGCTCCATTAGCTGACCCTCGTATTTCCTAGCCTACAGCACAATACATAGGCTGGTGGCATATTAATCCATACTTTCTCATGTGAAATATCCTGAAAATAGGTTTGAAAAAATGATTTTTTCACAAGTGAATATTGGAAAGTAATGAATTTTCCATTGTACAAACAATCTTTCACATTTCTTAAAATACAACACGATACTTCCGCCTTTAACGATGTAAATGGCAGTCCAGAAATAACATAATCTATTTTTTCGATATTCAAATTCGTCAAATATTGCTTCAAATTTTCTGCTGAACCATGGATCACTACAACATTGGCTACATGAGCAAATTGCCTACGCAGTTTCTCACAAAAAATCGCATTATGTTCAATGAGAACAAGCAATGTAGCTGGCTTTTTTCTTTTCACAAGCTCCTTAGTAAAGGCCCCCATCCCAGGGCCAAGCTCTATAATGCATTGAGCCGTCTCAAAGCAAATAGGTTGCACCATTTTATGCGCTAATTTCTTAGAACTAGGTGATATAGCCCCTATTGTTTTTGGATGCTTTATAAATTCAGTAAGGAAGGTGATGAGCTGCATTTAGTTGTCTCCTCGCTTTGCTTTCTTTATTAATGGTTTTAACTATAAAGAGACTTTCTTAAAGATTTGCAAGGAGAATTCTTAACTTTTTCTTAATAATTTACATTATTTAGTTAGTAGTTCAACACGATCTCATATGGTGAAAACAAAAAAAGTCGCTCATTTTCATTCATGAGTGACTTAATTGCTTGATTTCTATATTCATCTTCATTTTTCTGTTTACACTCTTCATACCTAAATGCTCATAAAATTTAATTTCATTGATATTGAACTCACACACATTAATTTTATAGATGTAGCCCCCTCCCCATTCTTTACAACGTTCAAGTAACCGTTTCCCCAAGATGATTGATCGCAATATAATCTTCATTTTTAGCTTTATCAATAGTAATGACCATATTTTCCTCTCTTCTTAACAGCTGTATAAAGGCTTGGTCCTTTCTTATACGACTTATTGTAATTTTAATCTTTTACTCTATGTCTCATGATTCCATTACTAATTCCTCTTATAATTAATAGCCCTAAAACATAAAAGAATGAAACAAAGATAATGGCTACATCTCTTCCAAAAGGTTTAAACCAACTTCCATCATCATCTATAAAAAAATGGCCTAACATTAAAGACAAAGCTGTCATTAAAAAATTTAGGGCAATGAATAAAGATAGATGAACATTTCTAGATACTATGCCTACTCCAATGATGAAAAAAAGAAATAACGGAAATAAGAAGCTAGCCTCTTGGTTTGAGAGGTGGCTATTATACTCGTAAAAATGAAATAAAAACGGAAATGGAAATAGCGACAACATACTTTGAATACATCTTTTCATTTCAGCTACACCTCCACAAAAATATAATATGATTATTTAAGTGTAATTTTACACTAATTGTAATCTTTTATCTATAAAAAATAAAATGTATAGGATGGTAATTCTTCTGTATTAACTTCCTCCTGAACATCAGTACAATTTCCCTTAAGATTCATAAAAGATTAAAAGGTACTTCGTTCTAATGACTATTTCCTACATAAAATAGGCATACAATTGCTGCCAATCGAATAGAAACCTATATAGGGAACATTTAGTCATAGGAAAAATAAAGTGGGGTGTGTAAGGATGCTTAAAGTAAATGATACAAAAGAAATGGTACTTGAAATTGTGCAAGATGACCCATTGTTTGTGGCACTGCAACATACACCTTTAGAGGAAAACCTCTATAATGATGGGTATTTAGCAGAGATCGATGAATCGAAACACTATACAATTGCAGAAGTCGCGGGCTGGTTTGATATTACAGACGCCATGCTTCGCTACTATTTAAAACCGTTTGAACAGTATATTTTTGACAATGCTTCGCCCAATACAAATAGCAATATTCGTTTAAACCTACCTGCTATATTGAGATTGCGCATGATTTTATTATTGAAGGATGAGTATCGTGTAAGGGGGATTAAATTATTGCTAGGTATTGATGATAACGGTCAGTTGCTGAAACACCAAATTACCGCAACGACCATGGATTCTGAGGATTTATCACATAAAATCGATTTGCTTGGAAACGTCCTACAGCAAATGATTCAAACAGGTCTTTTTCAGATTTTGCCGAATGAAGAGCAAGGGACATTACAAGTTAACATTAATCAGGACTTTCTTGACAAAAACATTCAACGTCTTTCGACCGATTCTATCCTTCAAGTGGAAGAAATTCAAAAAGAAACGTTGGAGCTAAAGCAGGAAAATGAGCATCTACAAAATCAAATTACCGAGCTGCAAGAAAATAGCGTGAAGGACATTGTCCAAAAGATTAGAGAGCGTCATATAGAAAATGAAATCGTTTCTACATTACGTACAGAAGCATTACAGCAATATTCCCAAAATCATAAAGTCGGTTTTTTCACCAAATTTTTCAAGTCCGCACAAATTGAAATGGACAAAGAGCAATTCGTTCTAAGCTATATTTCAAAGCATTTAGAAGAACGTTTAGAAATTGCATTGAACAATTATTATGATAAGTAAACTGAAGCAATGGAGAGCATGAGTGAGACTATTGGAAATGGTCACAATCATGTTCTTTTTTATTTTCCCAAATCACATTGACCACAGTAGTCAATTTCTATATAATGGCATAAAATATGACGGAAAGGAGTAAAAAATTGTATCAAGCTTTTATGAATTTAACCGAAGAAAAGCGCCAAGCAATTATTAATGCTGCCTTAAGGGAATTTTCGCTCAATAACTATGCTACCGCTTCAACAAACAAAATTGTGAGCAATGCCAATATATCAAAAGGCATTTTATATCACTATTTTGGTAGTAAAAAAAATTTATATCTTTTCTTATATGACTATACAACTACTAAATTCTCCGAGGCACTTAATCGCCAAATTGATTTAGCAGAGCCTGATATTTTTAAGCGTTATGAACAGATCATGAAAATTAAAATTGATCTCATGAAGCAATATCATGCGCTGTTTGATTTTTTGAAAAAGGCCTATGCTGAAACAAGCTCTGAGGTACGAGATGAACTAAATCATTACAATGCCGCTTTTCAAAAAAATGCTTATGTAACTGCATTCGAAGGAATTGATACTAGTTTATTCCGAGAAAATTTGGATATAAAAAAGGCAATTGATACTATTCAATGGGTAACAGATGGTATCAGTCATCGTTATGAGGAAAGATTAAAAGCGCATGTAGATAATCTAGAGCTCTTTAATGAATTAATCGAGCAATGCATGGAAGAGGCTAGTGAATATTTTCTATTTTTGAAAACATTATTGTATCAATAAAATGGGGTGAGTGACGTGTCCATGATTGAAGTAAACCATTTAACTAAAAAGTTTGGCGATTTTTATAGTATACAAAATGTTCATCTACAAATTCCAAAGGGTGAAGTGTTCGGTTTTTTAGGACCAAATGGGGCAGGAAAATCCACAACTATACGCCATTTAATGGGTTTTTTACAGCCAACTGAGGGCTCTTGTTTCATTAACGGTTTAAATTGTCGGGAGGCATCTGCAACCATTCAACAAGTTGTTGGCTATTTACCTGGAGAAATTGCGTTTATTGATAAAATGACGGGTAAGCAATTTATTCACTTTATTGCTAAGTTAAGAGGGATGAATGATTACACCCATGCCGAGGAATTAATGCATTTCTTTGAATTAGATGCTTCTGGGCTCATAAAAAAAATGTCGAAAGGTATGAAGCAGAAGGTTGGTTTAGTTTGTGCCTTCATGCATCATCCCGAAATTGTCATTCTAGATGAACCTACTAGTGGTTTAGACCCGCTCATGCAAACCAAATTTATTGAATTCATTTTAGCTGAAAAGGAAAAAGGAACGACCATTTTCATGTCCTCTCATATGATTGAAGAAGTAGAGAAAACTTGTGATCGTGTAGCGATTATTAATGCAGGTAAAATCGTGGCGACTGAAACCATTACAGATTTAAAGAAACGTAAATCTAAAAAATACATGCTTGAGTTTCAAGATGAGCAAGAGCTCACTCGCTTCCTTGATGAGGAATATGTACTTGAACGTATCTCTTCTACAAAAGTTATGATTACTATAATGGGAGACCTTCAAGCATTTCTCCATACGCTATCTAACTATAAAATTATAGACTTAGACGTTATTTCCCAGTCACTAGAAGATATTTTTATGCATTATTACGAAAGTGGAGGTGCTTAATCATGAATTTTACCTTATTCAAGCATGAGTTATTTGCCTCTCTTAAACTATTCACCATTATTATCGGTGTACTAATGCTATATATTGTCAGTGTAATTTATATGTATAACCCAGAAATGACGGATACACTAAAAAAATTAACAGAAACTATGCCTGAGATGATGGCAGCCTTTGGTATGACCAGCATTGGCGATACCTTGATAGAATTTCTCTCCACCTATTTATATGGATTTTTATTAATGATTCTTCCTTTGGTATTTTCTATCATGTTAGCCAATAAGCTCATCATGGGCTATATTGATAATGGCTCGATGGCATACTTAATCGCTACACCCAATACACGTTTTAAAATTGTCTTTACACAAGCACTATTTTTGATCATCAGCCTTTTTACACTCCTTGCTGTTACTACGTTGGTCATGATTGTCTTTGCAGAAATATTATTCCCTAATGAGCTGGACATAACGGCCCTACTGCTGTTAAATTTCGGGCTATTTTTATTGCACTTTGCCATTAGTGGATTCTGTTTTCTTATGTCTTGCAGCACGAAAGATTTAAGAACATCCTATGCCTATAGTGCTGGCATTCCCATTGCCTTTTATCTGATTGAGGCACTGAGCAATATGGGTGGTTCACTAGACAAATTACAATACATTACAATCTATTCATTGTTCGATTCCGTTCAATTAATTCAACAAAATAGCTCTTGCTGGTGGATGCTAGGTACACTTTTCCTCATTGGCTTGCTTTGCTATAGTCTAGCAATTCGTTTTTTTGTAAAACGAGATTTACATCTCTAAATTTCTAGCCGCTACAGATCCAGTGCTGTAGCGGTTTTCATTAAATAGTACCTACTACATTTCCTAAAAACCGTATTAATCGAAAATGTAGAGCGACCATTTCTTCTACTGTTAAGTTCTCGTTCCCCTTGTCCAACCACTCCTGAATGACCCCTAAAATGGCAGATGCTATAAAGGCTTGTAAGTATTGTTGAAACTCTGGATCTTGTGCTTCCTTGCGTATAAGCGATAATCTGTCTAAAATATGACTCCCAAAGATCATTTTCACCTTTTGTGTAAAGCTAGGGCTCCCCTGCTCTCCTAATAACATACGAAAAGCTGGTGCATGCTCTTTTATACACGTTATCACCTTGATAAATGGCTGATAGAGTTGCCCCATTTTTAACGTTTGAAAAGCATCCAACGGCTGAACATGTTTGACATAGCGCTCTAACTCCTTTAATAGCTCTTGCTGCAAATCCTCCATCACATCATATTTATCTGAATAATGTAAATAAAACGTGCCACGATTAATTTCAGCTACTAACGCTAAATTCTTTACAGTCACACGCTCAAAGCCTACCTCCTCTACTTGTTGGATAAAAGCATTTTTAATGGCTTGCTTCGTTTCAAAATTCATTTTTTCATGTACAGACACATATTTCCCTCCCTTTACTTAACACTTGCTGATAAACTGTTGATTGTATTTGCTCACATGCTACCGTAAAATTTTTATCAAATCAACATTGTGTTCAGTGAAGGAGTGAGGACCATATGGGCAACCAGGCAATCTCTATTAAGTCTCTCGAAAAACGATTTCAACATAAGCAAGTTATTGCCCCCCTTTCTTTGGATGTTCCTAAGGGACAGTTAATGGGCTTACTCGGTCCGTCAGGCTGTGGTAAAACAACACTAATCAAAATGATTATGGGCATGCTGAAACCTGATAGTGGTACTATTCAAGTATTAGATTTGAATGTTCCTCATAAACAATTATTAAATGACATTGGCTATATGGCACAATCAGATGCACTTTATACAGATTTAACTGGAGAAGAAAATCTACATTTTTTTGCAAAGCTTTATTCACTATCTAAAGCGGAACGAATAGAAAGAGTAGCCTATGCGGCAAGCCTCGTTCGTTTAACAGATGACTTACGACTAAAAGTAGAAAATTATTCGGGGGGAATGAAACGTCGATTATCTCTTGCTATTGCCCTTATTCAAAATCCTAAACTACTCATTTTGGATGAACCAACGGTGGGGATAGATCCTGTCTTAAAAAAGGAAATTTGGCAAGAACTGATTCGTTTAAAAGATCAAGAACAAAAAACCATTTTAGTGACGACGCATGCGATGGATGAAGCGGAAAGATGTGATCAATTGGCCATGCTGAGAAGTGGACATATTATTGCACAGGGTACCCCACAAGAGTTAAAAGAACATTATCAAGCAAAAGACTTTGATGAGGTGTTTGTAAAAGCTGGAGGTGACGTTCAATGAGAATAAGTGCTATCATCACAAGAATCATCCAACAAATGAAAAGAGATAGACGGACACTTGCTTTATTATTTTTAGCCCCACTTCTTGTCTTGTCCTTAATGTATTTTATTTTCAATAGTAATGAGGCTTCCGTCACACTTGTGGTCTCTAATGCGCCCGCCCCATTGATCGACAAATTAAAAGAGACTGATTTTACCATTATCGTGGACAATGATTTTTCAAAAAAACAGCTACAAGATAAAGAGTATAATGGTTGGCTAGCAGTAGAGCAAAATGTTAGTAAGTTAACTTTATTAAATGATGATCCTTCTCTGGCAAAGGCTTTAACGATGCAACTTGCTCAAATCTTACAGCCTACACAAGCCTCTATAGGCAGTATGAAAACGGACTATGTTTATGGTGATCAGGATACGGCTATTTTTGATATATTTAGTCCTATGCTCATTGGCTTCTTTGTTTTTTTCTTTGTTTTTTTAATTACGGGCATTGCCTTATTAAAGGAGCGTACTTCTGGAACATTGGAGCGTTTACTAGCGACACCGATTAAACGTTCAGAAATTGTAGCAGGCTATATGGTTGGCTATGGTTTATTTGCGTTCCTACAAACAATTATTATCGTCCTGTTTGGTATTTATGTGCTCGATATTGTCCATGTAGGCTCCATCTGGCTTGTCCTACTCATCAATATGATGGTTGCTCTTGTCTCGTTATCCTTAGGTGCGTTGCTATCTAGCTTTGCCGCTTCAGAATTTCAAATGATGCAATTTATTCCGCTTGTTATTGTTCCTCAAGTGTTCTTTTCGGGTATTTTCCCGCTGGATAGTATGGCGGAATGGCTTCAAAACATTGGGCGTATCATGCCTCTATACTATGCTGCGGACGCATTGAATGGTGTGATGTATAAAGGTTATTCACTTTCTGATATTATAGTGAATCTTAGCATTCTTGCTTGTTTTGCCATTGTTTTCATTACGTTAAATATTATCAGTTTAAAAAAATATCGTTCGTTGTAATCAATCCTTAAAAGTTCTGCTATTTAAAAAGCAGTGCTTTTTTATGTAACTGAAATAACTAAAAACAGGAAATATAACCAATTTAATTGAAGTGAATGGTCGATTTTCATTATAATTATTTTATGGAGAAGAATTATCCAAAAATAAAGGTGTGTGAAGATGACTACTATTTTGGAAGTACAAAACATCTGTAAACAATACAATGAGAAAAAAATTTTAGAGAATGTATCGTTTTCAATTGCGTCCAATCAAATCATTGCTCTAGTGGGGAAAAATGGTTCTGGAAAAAGCACTTTACTCAAGATTATTGCAGCATTCATTAAACCAGACAGTGGTTCTATTGTGAAGCATAAAACGTCTTTAAAAGTTGGCTATGTACCAGAAACAACTCCTTCTCATATTTTATTTACACCTCAAGAATATCTTTATCACATGGGCTGTATACGAGGTATGGCTAAAAAGCAACTTTTGCAGAAGATAGAAGAATTACTTGAGATGTTTCAACTAAAAGAGGAAAAAGATACAAGGATTGTCCATTTCTCTAAAGGGATGAAGCAAAAGGTGATGATTATGCAGGCGATGCTAGAAGAAACTGATCTACTGATAATGGATGAACCATTGTCAGGACTTGATGCCAAGGCACAAAATGATTTCGAACAAATCTTAGCTAGAGTAAGAAGCAAAGGACTCAGTATCCTCTTAACCTGTCATGAAACCAAATTACTCGAAAACCTTGTAGACTCCGTTTTACTTATTCAAGAGAATACGATCATTCAGATAGAGGGTTTCGATCGCAATCCAACGCATCGATTAATTTTTGAGATTGCTAGCCTATCATTACTCGATGAAATCATACCTTCGATAGAGATTCAACAACAACAACTTTTAGTGAATGGACATTATGAAATAGTGACGATTGTTCCAGCAAAGGATTCAGATCAAATTTTACTGAAATTATTACAACACAATGCTTCAATTAAATATTTAGCTACTGTCCACTACAAAAAAGAACAATTCTCTTCTCATTTTTGAAAGGAGGAATCGAAAAAGATGAGCAGTTTAGTACGTTATCAATTGATAAATTATTTAAGAACCTATCAATACGTTCCACCTTTTACAATCTTCATTCTATGTCTTATCGTTAATTATACTTTTGTCCCTAATCCAATATTAGATAGTTATTCATTTACATCTCTTGTGCTCTTTTTTTTAATGGGCTGGTTTACTGTTACATTATTTCATGCTGAAGATGAAGGACAAAAAATGATTACTACCCTTCATACGAGAAAAACAATAGACTACAATTTAGGGATATTCATCATTTGTGGGCTGCTTGCCTTTAGCCTAAGCTGTGTTTCTGTCATCTATCCAATCCTAATAGAGGCATTTTTTGAGAAGCCCAAACTATTACATATTTTACTAGGTTTCTTGTCTCATTTTAGTTTATCGTTACTTGCCATTGCACTCACTGCTTTATTTACTAGGGAACTCGTGAAAAATAGGCGAAATACGTGGTGGGGTGTAATAGGCATCCTTATTATTTCTGTCGTGATCGCTACTTTAAAAGATTCTATTCTAACTGGACTTCTTTGGTTACTTCCTCCTCTTCATTTTTCATTAGAAATGATGAGTGTGGGCGATCAAATTGAAGTTATACCCAACGTTTTTTATTGGCAATACACATGGATTATAATTTATGCATTCCTTATCATTGTTTTGTTTTTTTTCCTAGTCAACCGAAGAAAATGATTTAGACATCTTACTAAGGAGAGATAGTATGTATGAGCAACGGGAACATCAAAGTACTAATTGTTGAAGACGAAAATGATATAGCTAATATTATAAGGGACTACTTAAGTGTTAATCAGTTCGATTCACATATAGCTGCATTTTTGGCGGCTGGATTTCGACCAAAATAATTGCTAAAACGTCGCCTCGCATATTAATTGTTGAATAAATAAATTTGGCCCCTACTAGTTTAGGGGCCTCTCTTTAATCATTCAAAAAAATTCTCTTCAGATAGCACGACAATATTGTTTCTTCGAAGCAATGCCGTAGTTACTCCTTCGCCAGCTAATTTTGTTCCATTAAACGCACCGTTATAAATCTTTGCACTGCCACAGGATGGGCTATATTCCTTTAAAATGACATGAGTTGCCCCTACCTCAAGTGCTTTTTGTAAAGTTGCATAGGCTCCCTTCAGATATAAATCTGTGACATCTCGTCCAGAACTTTCAACCACTGTTGCGTTGCCATCAAGTACATCTTGTCCATTGCCACCTACAATTTCAGCCGGTTCGCGGGGCGTTGAAAAGCCTCCCATCAGCTCTGGGCAAACCGTGACAGCTTTATTTTCTAACACAAGCTTTTGTATTTTTTCATCTAGACTGTTTGTGCCATTATAACGAACATTTAAACCTGCTAAGCAAGCACTTATTAAAATCATCGTTTTCTCACTCCCTCTACTATCTTTATTCCACTATAACACGCATGCTACAATAATTATGAAGACCAAGGGAGGAGATAAAATGCCTGATCCTATTTTGATTTTACCTTATACAGATGAATGGGCTAAGGAATTTCATAGCATAGGCTGTCAATTAAGGGAGGCCTTAGGAAACATAGCGCTGAGAATTGATCATATTGGCTCAACTGCTGTAACAGGGCTAGCAGCAAAGCCTGTAATTGATATACAAATATCCGTCACATCGTTTACACCATTGGCAGCATTTAAAGCTCCATTAGAATCTCTAGGTTTAAGTTATCGAGCAGAAAATCCAGACAAGTCTAAACGCTATTTTCGAGAGGCTCCTGGAGATAGACGAGTACATATTCATGTTCGACAGGCTGGTAGTTGGGCAGAGCAGCTAGCCTTATTATTTCGAGATTTTTTGCGCCGTCATCCAGATTACTGTCGTCGCTATGAGCAGGTAAAATATGAATTGGCTAAGAAATACCAATATAATCGTCAACTTTATACAAAATCTAAAGAATCGATCATATGGGAAATTTTAAAACAAGCAAATCATTGGAGTCAGCAGACTGGCTGGTCTCCTGCCAATTCAGATAACTAAAGAAAAGGGAGGAACAAACTTGGCTGAATTTACAATTTGTTTTCTGAAGAAAGGTGATTATATCCTTTTATTGAATAGAGATAAGCCTCAGTGGATGGGCGCATGGAATGGTGTTGGTGGCAAAATTGAACAGGATGAAACACCATTAGCTGGTGCCTTACGAGAAATTAAAGAAGAAACAGGCATTACGGTTGAGGATATTACCTATAAGGGTAAGATTACCTGGACAGATGGCGTTGTTAACTATGGCTGTATGTATGCGTTTATAGCGGAACTACCTGAATCTTTTCCATATGTAACACCGATAAAGGTTGCTGAGGGCATTCTTGATTGGAAGGAGCTTACTTGGATTTTACACCCTGAAAATGTAGGTATTGCGGACTTAAAATATTATTTACCTAAGATGCTCAATGAAACAACTAACTATGATTATATTTTTACATATCAAGACAAGAAATTAGTCAATATCTCTTCAGCACCAATTGAACAAACATCGACTGTCTAATAATAAATAAGCCTCGTCCATGCAATAGGTGCATAACGAGGCTTGTTTTTAGAATCTTGGTTGTGCAAAGCGCATTCTGCATATTGACCAATTTAAGCTTGTATTTTGGATGTCATCATGTATTTCCCATAAGCTATCCACGATTCGCAATTCAACATTGCGCTCCAATAATGCTTTAGCTATATCATTGATCTCTGAGACATGGATGGGCATTTGTGTTAATTCACTCGTATAATAGCCCGCAATATCATCCTGTAAAGTGAATCCATTACTATCAAACTCATATAGGTAAAGACTTGTAGTTTTCAATACTTCCCACCACTTGTTTTCTATGACTACTACATGTGAAGCTTGATGTAGATATTGCTGTCTGTCCTGCTCTGTTGTTTGATCCCCTGCATGAAAGCAGACACGCGGACAATCTCTTGGCGTTAAATAGTTTGGCAGGCATCTTTCGTTGATTGCCCATACTAGCCCTTTTTTGGCATCTAAATCTGGTCGCTCAGGCAGTCGAGGATGAAAAATCATAATAGTAGGGTCTTCACTGACATGAAATAAACGCATCGGTACTTCTCCTTTATTTCTTTAATTTAAAAACAATAAAATCTGCACAATGCAAATCTTCCGCAAATTGAGGGTACTTCCTTAGCATGTCTTGTGATGGCTTGGGCTCTACAATAGTCTCAATAGTAAATCCAACTTGCCTAATTGCTTGCACATAGCTTGTTAATGTTCGGTGGTATAGAACTATTGGTGGGTCAGCATCTAGCTGGTGATACTCCCCTTCATAAAAATAACGTTGGACTTTCCAATACTGTTGATCTAGCTGCTCATGTCTCATCCATCCACTATTTGGTGTCACAAAGCATGGGTGTAAAATCGAAAAAATAAAAGTGCGATTAGGTTTTAATAATCGAAACATCTCACATAAAGCAGCCTGATAATCCTCTAAATCTTGGAGAACCATATTTGAAACAATACCATCAAATTGTTCATCTGCTAAAAAGGATAAATTTTCACAATTCCCGTGTAAAAATTGAATAGCTTCCTGCTGTGGTGTTCTTTCCATAGCAATGTCTAGCATTTTTTGTGAAAAATCAACAGCTGTTACTCTTGCACCCTTCTTTACCAATAATCTGCTTAAATAGCCTTCTCCACATCCTGCATCTAATAGATGGTTTCCATCTACCTCACCTAGCAAAGAAAAGATAGTGGGATTTAACAATACGACACGATGAATATCCCCCTGCTCATCGTAGTTTGCTGTATACCTTTCCGCATATCGATTCCAGCGTTGAATAGCTTGTTCTGTGTTCATTTACAGTCCCCATTTCAAAGTAAAATCGTAACGTTACGTCCTGTGTGCACTTGTCTATTTTTCCATATAAAGAAAAAAATATATAGACTTTTATTTTATTTTTTAATATCATGTAGATAGAGGCACGGCTTCTTTAAGTAAATGATAAAGCCAGAAATTCAAATAGGATTTCTGGCTTTTATGCGTTATATAGAAATTGTATGTTCAGCAACAGCTTCTTTTTTTACAGTTAGCCATCTACCAATTACCATAACGAGCAATGCAAGAAACACTATGACACCAGCAAATATAAGTGCTGCTTTATAGCTACTATAAACTTCAACCAGTTTTCCTGCGATAATCGGTCCGATAATTTGTCCAAAAGCATAAAAGGTTGTTAATAAAGAAACAACGAATCCGCTCTTTGTCGGGAATAGCTGTCGTGCATAGGAAGTAGTTAGCGTGACAATTCCTACAAAGGTTAGACCGAATAAAAAAGATGCTAGTAAAACGCTCCATACCGTTTGTGCAAAAACAGGTAACAGGATACCAACCACTTGTAGTATGTATGCCACAAACAAAATTTTTATAGCTGAAAACTTCTCTAATAAGACCGTCCAAACAGGAGCTGATGGAATAGCCGCGAGCCCCACAATGACCCAGCTATAGGAAGAGTAAGCTTGAAGAGAAGGAATATTATGAATAATATCGACTAAAAAAGTACCTGTAATAATATAGCCTAACCCCTCTAAACCATAGGATAAAATCAGCCATGGCATAAAACCCTTTGTCATTTTTGTATCAAGAGATTTCGTAACTTTTGTGCTGTCCTGCACCACTAAACTTCTCCATAAATAAGAGGTAATAAATAAAAAAATCGCTGAAAAAATTCCTAAGCCTAACCATGCACCCTGCCAAGCAAATCTTGCTTCTATAGCAGGTACACATAAACCTGAAATAGCAATCCCTAAGCCTATACCACTAAATACATAGCCAGACCATCGTGATAATGAATGCTTCGCCAAGTAATCCATAATAATACTCGATGTTAACACAAAAATAAGGCCCCCTGTAATGCCCGCAATTAAACGCAGAACTAGCCAAACACTATACACTTCTATTAAGCCCATTAATATAACAGATAGGACATTGGTAACAACACTTGCCATTAAAACATTTTTACGTTGACGATAAATGAACCCTGCCCATAATGCGCCAATGAAATAACCAATATAATTGCTTGAAGCTAAAAAACCAGCCACTTCCAATGAAAACCCTACATCATGACGCATAAAGGGTAGAATCGGTGTGAAGGCAAATCGACTAATCCCCATAGCAACAACTAATAATAAAATTCCTCCAAAGACAATTCCTACATGTTGTCGATTCATGATGAACCCCCCTCTCATATATTCTACTGTAATTAAAAGGATACAGAGCGCAAATTAATAAATCTAATATATAATGTATATAAAAGCATAAAAAAAATTTATGAAAGGTGTAACGACATGAATTTACATGCTCTACGTTTATTTACAAAGGTGGCTGAACTCAATAGTGTTTCCAAAGCGGCACAGACACTTATGATAAGTCAGCCTGCTGTAACCATTCAAATTCGAAATTTAGAGAAAGAACTAGGCTTGACACTGCTAGAAGCCAAAGGTAGGGGCATTTCGCTAACACAAAATGGTACTTTTTTATACAAACAGGCACAGCGCTTATTTGATCTAGAAACTGATATTGAAAATAAAGTTGAACAGCTTAAAAATACGGGCAATGAAGAACTGCAAATTGCCTCCACGCATGTTCCCTCCCATTTTTTACTACCTAAATGGTTAGCTCAATTTAAACAAGTTTATCCAGCAACACATATTCATTTAAAGACCGCCAATTCCCAGCAAGTGATTGAGGATTTACTCCATTATAAAGCTGATTTAGCTTTTATCGTCAAAGAAGATGGACATCATGCTGATATTAATTATCAATTTCTAATGAATTTGGATTATTGGTTTATTGTGCCGTACAATCATCATCTGGCAGGTCAAACAGTATCGCTTGCAGAACTTATGCAGCAGCCCTTCGTCACAAGGGAGGATGGTAGTTCCACAAAAGAATACTTAAATGCCCTATGTAAAGTGCATAAAATTCCTCCACCGAAAGTAGGTTTACAACTAGACGGGATTAATGAATCCATACATGCCATTGCGGCAGGTTTTGGTACAATGCTAGCACCATCCATAGCAGCTTCTAGCTTTATTCTACAGCAGCAAGTTGCCCGCGTTTTTATTAAGGACATTGATATCCAACGACCGATTTACCTTTGTACAAGAAAAAATGAATTGCATCACTCCACATCCTTTAATAATTTTCTTCACATCATCAATGAATCGATCATATAGAAAGAAGGCACTCTCAAATAGATGCCTTCTTTTATTATCTATCAACGCTTGTCAAAGCTGTAAAAATGTAGTTAAAAAGGTGCATGCATTTCTTTAGTCATTATATTAATATTCGTTTTTTTGTAGACTTAATAGTTTTTATAGCCTATAATAATCCGTGTTATTATCAATAAACGAACATTAAGGTGGTTTTTATGTCTGAATATACGTATATTTTCAAAGGAACAGCTTTTACTAGTAAATCTGCTACTGACGTTCACATTTTAAAGGATTATTTATTTTTCATTAATGCTGACGGTATGATTGTTAAAACTATCGCTCCCGAACAACCTGATTACCAACAACTATTAATTACATATCAAGATCAAAATAACTTCCATGCATTAGCTGAAGGCCAATATTTCCTACCGGGATTTGTCGATTTGCATGTACATGCACCTCAATGGGCACAATCTGGGACAGCTTTAGACATTCCTCTTTACGATTGGTTAAACACATATACTTTCCCTATCGAATCAAAATTCTCCGATTTAGTATTTGCTCAAGAAGTTTATGAGGATTTAGTAAGCACACTACTTGCCAATGGTACAACTACATCATTATATTTTGCGACGGTCCATAAGGAGGCCAGTGTACTTTTAGCGAAAATCTGTGCTGAAAAGGGACAACGAGGATTAGTCGGAAAAGTGGTCATGGACGATCCTGAACAGAATCCTGATTTTTATCGAGATGAAAACACAAAAACCGCATTAGAGGATACGGAGGAATTTATTTTAGCTGTAAAAAATTTAGCCAAAACGACTAAACAGGGTGTTTACCCCGTTGTCACTCCTCGCTTTATTCCAAGCTGTACAGACGGTGCCTTAAAGGGCTTAGGTGAATTAGCTGCGAAATATGATACACATATCCAATCACACTGTAGTGAAAGTGACTGGGAGCACAGCTACGTCAAAGAACGATTCAACAAAAATGATGCCGTCGCCTTACATAATTTTGGTTTGTTAGGTGAAAAATCTGTCATGGCTCATTGTAATTTCTTAAGCGATGAGGATGCCAGATTATTTGCTGAAACTGGCACTGCCATAGGTCATTGTCCAATCTCTAATGCCTATTTTGCTAACAGCGTGATTCCAATCGCCCGCTTTCATGCAATGGGCGTTGATATTGGACTAGGTTCAGATGTTTCAGGCGGATTTTCTCCAAGTCTTTTTGATAATGCAAGACAAGCTGTTATGTCATCGAGAATGCTAGAGGATGGTGTAGATACAACCATTTCCGCCGAAAAGCGTGGTGTCCCAAATTCACGCATTACAATAAATGAGGCCTTCTATCTAGCGACAGCTGGTGGTGGAGAAAGCTTAAGTCTTCCAATTGGCCGTTTACAGGAAAACTATACATGGGATGTACAAATTATCGATACAAAAATTCCTACTGCTAGGCTTCCGATTTTTGATCCAAATGAAGATTTACACGATATATTCCAAAAAATCATGTATCTTGTACGCCCAGAAAATATCCGCGAGGTATGGGTGCAAGGAAATAAAGTTCATACGAGAGGCTAATCATTCTCTTATTCTCTAATAAAAATCTATCATTTTGAGGTGTACAACTTCGTGGAAACACAACATAGAAAACTAACTAATCAAACAAAACAAACACAATTAACCGTGTTACCAGATGAAAAAATTTCGTTCGGTCAGTCTGCTCTACTCGGTTTACAGCATGTTATGGCTATGGATGTTTATGTGGTGCCCTTTTTAATTGCCATGCTAATCGGTCTACAAACTGGTCAGGCAAGCGCCTTGATTCAATCAACCTTTATTGCAGCTGGGGTCGCGACGATTGTGCAAACACATTTTTGTATGAAATTACCGATGGCACAAGGTCCATCCTATGTTCCACTTGGTGCTATTGTTGGGATCTATGCAGCAAGTGGTAGTGGTGATTTAGGTTGGAGTACTGTGCTAGGTGCTAGTTTAATTGGAGCCATTTTGGTTATTATTTTAGGCTATACAGGTATCTTCAATAAAATTGTCCAAACATTTATTCCACCAATTGTTGGTGGAACGATTATCTTTGTGGTTGGATTGTCCTTAATGCCTGTTGGTTTAAGTGATAATATTTTTAATGGTGCAGGCGCATCCATAAATCAAAACATTTATTTAGCACTTATCTCAGCATTCGTATTAATTATTTGTGTCATGTTAGGCACAGTCTTCCATCAAAAAGGACGTCTATTCCGAATTGCTTCTGTTATCATCGCCTTAATTGCTGGTAGTATTGCAGCAAATATCATGGGTGTTTTAGATTTATCTCCTGTATCGCAAGCCAAATGGTTTAGCATGCCACAAATTCCATTTGCAGATTTTAGTTTTAGCTTTAATTTTTCTGCTATTATCACAATGGTCATTATATATATTGTCTTAATGGCTGAAACAACAGGAACATGGTTTGCCATTAGCAATGTCATCGACCAACCTTTAACAAATAAACAAATTAACCGTGGTGTTATTGGTGAAGGAATTGGCTGCTTTATTGCTTCTTTACTTGGCTCCACTCCTGTGACAGGTTATTCAACAAATGCAGGTGTTATCTCTATTACTGGGATTGCGAGCCGTCGTGTCTTTATAGCAGCAGGTATTTGGTTTATCGTCTTCGGCTTCTCTGGTAAATTAGCAGCACTCATCTCAGCAATTCCTTCAGCTGTTATTGGTGGTGTATTTGTGATCGTCTGCGGCATAATAGCCATTAGTGGTTTACAGGTCATGAAAAATGAACATATTGGTGAAAAGGAAATGTATGTCATCGCGATTCCTGTTATTTTAACGTTAGCATTGACATTATTGCCTGATGATTTCCTGTATTCCTTACCTACAACCGTGCAGTATTTATTTGGTTCGCCTATTGCAACCGCTGCGCTCGTAGCGATTTTCCTTAATAAAATTTTACCAAGCTCAAAATAGTAGCTATCTACAACGCACAGCATCTCTAGTCCATTCGGATTGCAGGTGCTGTGTCTATTTATTTTCTAAAATTTCTGTTTCCTTCCCTATAAATCTGTTATACTAGAGTAAAAAAGTAGGGATTAAAATGGACTATGATGTCATAATAGTTGGTGCTGGCTCCATGGGGATGGCGGCTGGTTACTTTTTAGCAAAGGAAGGAAAAAATGTACTTATGCTAGATGCCTTTACTCCACCCCATGAAGAAGGTAGTCATCATGGGGATACAAGAATCATTCGCTTTGCCTATGGTGAAGGAGCTAGCTATGTACCTTTTGTAAAAAGAGCTGGCGAGCTTTGGCTAGAGCTAGAGTCTTTAGCAAATGAAAGCTTATTTTTGCAAACTGGTGTAGTTAATATTGGAGAGCCAACATGTGCCTTCATTCAAAATGTGAAAGCTAGTGCTGCGCTCTATAATTTAGCAATTGAACACTATTCACCTGCTGAAGCAATGAACAAATGGCCAGGGTTATTCTTGCCAAAAAATTTAGTTGCTTGCTTTGAACCTACAGCTGGTGTCCTTCGTGTTGAAGCATGTATTCACGCCTATAAAAAATTAGCCTTGGAGGCGGGTGCAAGCCTCCGAACAAATGAAAAAGTATTGGCTATCCAAGCTGGTGATATTGTACAGGTACAAACAGTACATAATAGCTATAAAGCAAAGCAATTAATAGTAACGGCGGGTGCATGGGCAACAGAATTATTACAAACAGTAGATGTGAGCATACCCGTCACACCAACGCGGAAAACCTTTGCATGGTTTGAGGCAGATGAGCAGCTGTATCGTGATGAAGTTTTTCCTGCCTATTGCTTTGAATTTGCCGATTCAACCTACTACGGCTTTCCAAGTATTGATGGAGCGGGGTTAAAACTTGGACGACACGATGGTGGTGATGTGGTTAATCCAAACGACCCTCTACGTCCGTTTGATGCGTCTGATGCTGTTGACTTACAAAACTTCATTGATCAGTTTATGCCTCAGCATGGAACGCTTAAATACGGAAAAACATGTAAGTATTCGATGACACCAGATGAAGATTTCATCATCGACTTTTTACCTGAACATCAGAATATTGTGATTGCTGCAGGTTTTTCTGGTCATGGCTTTAAATTTAGTAGTGCCGTTGGAGAAGCTCTTGCAGATTTAATTATAGAAGGCAAAAGTAAACAAGATTTATCTACCTTTAAACTTAGTCGATTTTAGCAAAAAAGGATTGGTACAACGGTTAGTCGTTGCACCAATCCTTTATTTTGTTAACATAGTTTGAAACTCTTGCCAATCATATAAACGTGGAAGATTTACATGCTGGTTATAAGATTGATTCTTTAAGATTACCTTAGTTGTCACATCATGAAGTGTCTCAAGTACTGCTGGTTTATCATCTACATAAATATCTAAAGCAAGCTCTTTTATAATGGCTACCTTTTCTGCATCTTGCATGCCACAAAAAAAATGACCGTCTGTTATTGGAAAGCCCTGTGCCTCCATCCAAGCTTTTGTTTGCGCACAATATTGCTTTGGACGAGATGTAATATAGTAAATGTCATGTCCCTGCTCTGCTAAAGCTTGGAGGGCTTTTAAAGCACCATCAAAAGATGGACAGTCCGTAAAATAGATCTCTTCCAATGCGCTATTCCACAAGGCAGTTCCTTCCTCATCTGTTAATCCAAATGGTTCATGAATTTCTACTCGTTGTATCGCTTGAAAGGTTTCAAAGGAAACCTTTTTGCCAAGCTTTTTATTATAAAGTGAAAAGGCATGTGCTCGTAAATCAATTAATGTGTCATCTATATCAAAGCCAAACTTCATCTAGTTGTTCGTCCTTTCACGAAGCCTTGTTTATAAAGTTAGAAGCAAATGTCTGTTCTTTTTCAATTTGTTTTGCTAATACTTCCTCAATGGCTTGCTTACGCATTTGTTGAAAATATTGTACGTTAAATTGTGCTAGTGTGTCTTTATTTAGCAATGATGCAAGACAATCTGCATCTTTTAGTGCACTATTCAGCCCAAAAGCGCCTGTTGGTGTCATTGTATGAACAGCGTCCCCTAGCAAGACAAGGCCCTTTGTCCCCCAACTATTACAATGGCTACTAAAGACATCAAGCAAAACAAAATCCTGCCAGGAAGTTATCTGTGCCTGCACTGTCTTCGTTAATTCTGGAAATGCCTCCACAAGCTGCTGGATAAAGGGTGTAAATGCTAGTTTTCGAAGCTGAGGGAAACTACCTTGCTCAATATTCCAGCCTATTTGAAGATAACCACCAACTTGTGTAAACAATGACAGCTGCTTATTATCGATGAGTGCCATTTTTATGGATGGTTCCCAATCAGCTGGCGCAGGAATTTTAGCCCACAGTAAATCAAAGCCATGCTTCTGTTTCTGAACATCAATATGTGCTTGCTTACGAATAGTAGAATAACGACCATCTGCACCGATAATTAACTGACTATCGATTTGTATAGGGTCTCCGTTTTTTATCGCCATAACGCCTCTATAATGACCAGTAGCATCCGCGATCAGCTTTGTTACCTTTGTATGTAGCAAGCATGTAAAGTTAGGGAACAGCTGTGCTTTTTGTAAAATTCCTTTTAATAAATTTGCCTGTGGTACATGAATGCCTAAATGTCCTATTGCTTCATCTGGAAGAATTGTTTTAAATGCTCTGCCACCAGCATAATACTCAAGTTTCTCCATTCGTAATATACCGAGTGCCTCGACTGCTTCGAAAAGATGGTGGCTTTTTAAAACAGCCTCCCCTTCCTCATTTAAATGCTCGCCACGAAATGCCTGACCAAGTGCTACATTTTGCTCTAATAAAATCACTGACAGCCCTTTTTTAGCAAGTAGGTAGGATAACAATGCACCAGCAGGACCTGCCCCTACTATACAGACATCTGCTTGATAGTTCACTTTTCTTCACCCTGCTTTGGATAGGCAATAATACGCAAATCCTCGCCTATTTTATCAAATGATGCAAACTCAACATTCCATGCCTCATGCATGAGAGAGGGATTATAGCCAGCAAACGGCGTTAACGATAGATTTCCACCCAAAACTTTAGGTGCTATATATACTACATATTTATCGATTGCACCTTGCTGTAAAAAGGAAGCATTCATTTTACTTCCACCTTCTAGCAAAATATCTGTTATGCCGTGTATATAAAGCTTTTCAAGCATCTCATCAATCTGTAATCCATATTCATTTTTTTGTACGGGTAAAACTGTAACACCTTTTTCTGTAAATAAATGAATTTTTTCTTGGCTTACGTCGTCACTACAAACAAGAATCGTTGGTGCATCCTCTGTATTCAAGACATTTGCATTGTCAGGTGTACGTAGAGAACTATCCATAATAATACGTGTTGGATTTTTTCCATATCCTTCTTTTAGTCTTGTTGTTAAAGAAGGATTATCAGCAATGACTGTACCCACGCCAACTAAAATTCCATCTACTTCATGACGAATATGGTGAACATCCTCACGTGCACCCTCTCCAGTTACCCATTTTGAATGTCCTGTATGCGTAGCAATTTTCCCATCTAGAGTCATAGCAAATTTTGAAATAACAAAAGGACGATGCGTAAGCATATTGTGAATAAAACGCTCATTTAAACGGCGCGCTTGTTGCTCTAAAACCCCCACTTCCACCATTATTCCAGCATCTTGTAGCAATTGGATGCCACGACCTGCTACTGCTGGATTTGGATCTTGCATAGCAATTACCACTCGACTGACACCAGATTCCTTCACTAAATTGGCACAAGGAGGTGTCTTACCATAATGTGAACAAGGCTCTAACGTTACATATAACGTAGCACCCAGTGCATGCTCTCCAGCCATTCGAAAAGCATGCACTTCAGCATGTGGTTCCCCTGCTTTTCTGTGTAAACCTGTACCTACAATCACACCGTTCTTCACGATTACAGCCCCAACAAGTGGATTAGGGTTCGTATTTCCTTTAGCACTAGCTGCTAAATCCAAAGCCAGTTGCATATACTTTTCATCTACATTCATCATCATCGCAACCTCCACCTATTGCTTTTCACGTATATGTCCAGATTTTTCAACTTTCGTTTCTAAATAAAAACGATTCGTCTCTGTCAAACCGCCCCATAAAGGAACATGCCCTTCCGCAGCCATGCCACGAGCCTGTAATGCAGCCAATTTCTTCGGATTATTTGTAATAAGTGTTACTGGTTTGGTACGCAGTGTAGCTAATACCGCAAGTGCTTCGTCATAAGAACGTGTATCATCTGGGAAGCCAAGTGCATGGTTTGCTTCAACTGTATCGAGCCCTTCCTCTTGCAATAAATAAGCAAGAGATTTAGAGAATAGTCCAATACCACGACCTTCATGATCAGCTAAATAAAATATCGCACCACAGCCATGCTCAACTATCATTTTCATAGACTCATGCAACTGGTATCCACAATCACAACGCTGGCTGCCAAATATGTCGCCTGTGTGACAAATACTATGCATTCGGATTAAAGCATCTTCTGAATGGGTAAAATCACCATATACAAGCACAGAGGATTGTTGTAAAAATGCTAAATTAGCAGCGGCTAATCCATCAATGATTTCTTCTTTAGTTAAATTCGCATCAATTTTAAGCCAGTTATACCATTGAAAAGTTGCAGAAAAATCGCCTTGTTTTACAGGTAATTTCACTGGTCCAACTAGGCAAATATTCTCTGTATTTGTATGCTTTACTAACGTCATTTTATCTTTTACTAAGTCCATCACTTTAGTTGTAATTGTCATATTAATCTCCAACCTTCTATAGAAACAGTTGGCTAAATTCACCAACTGAGCACATGTATTTTCACATCACTTACATAACGTAACTTAGTTTATAATAATAACTAAAAAGTGTCAATCGACAGCTATTACTCTTTAATTATAATTATTAGCGATGATAATTTTATTATTACTTTTTCATCATATACTACTAGCTTATGGAGATGCTATTTTTTCTGTGCAGGCTAGTCTATAATAAGCTGTGGTACTGTAATGACGAAAGGAAGTTTAACATGAACTTAGAAAAAAATGTTCAACTAAAGCAACCAAAATATCAACAAATAGCCATTGATCTCGCCTCCAAGATTGTTGAAAGAAAATACAGCATTGGCGATAAAATATATGCAAGATCCTCTCTTGCCAGTCAATATAATGTTTCTGCTGAGACGGCAAGAAGAGCTATTGCCGTTTTGCAAGACTTAGAAATTGTTGAAGCTTCAAAAGGTAGTGGCGTAATTATAAAATCGTATGAAAAAGCGGCTCAATTCGTCAGACAGTTTCATGATGTACAATCGATTCATGAAATACAAAATGAGCTTTTGACAAGTATTCAAAAGCAACATCATGAATTGATTAATTTACAAGACAAGGCAAAGCAACTAATTAGCCGCACAGAGCATTACCGGTCAGTCAATCCGTTCATCCCCTATCAATTAGAAATGACAGCTGATAGTCCATGCATTCATCAAACTGTACAAGCTTTAAATTTTTGGCAAAATACTTCTAGTACTATCGTTGGTATTCGACGTGGCAATAAATTATTACTATCCCCTGGTCCTTATGTCTCATTTGAAGAAGGGGACATTATTTATTTTGTTGGAAATGATGAAAGTTTCGCTAGAGTTCAAAGCTTTTTATACCCAAATTAAAATCCGTTTAAGCGCTGATATAACAGCGTTTAAGCGGGTTTTTTCTTATTTGTCGATTTGACAAAAGTAACAACCCTTTGCTACAGTAAGGTTGTTACTTGTTTATTTTTGGGTATCATTATCCTCACATAGTAATAATCTACGAAAGGAGTGCTTCTATGGAAAAAATTAAAATAGAACACGTATCGAAAGTGTTTGGCAAACATATTCCCCAAGCACTAGAACTCGTTAAGCAACAAAAAAGTAAGACTGATATCTTAAAAGAAACAGGTGCAACTGTTGGAGTATACGATGCAAGCTTTACTGTCAACGAAGGAGAAATCTTTGTTATTATGGGATTGTCAGGAAGTGGCAAATCTACGCTTATAAGGCTTTTAAACCGCCTAATTGAACCAACGAGCGGAAATATATATATCGATGGAGAAAATATTTCTACCATGGGAAAAGAAAGTCTACGGTCTGTACGAAGAAACAAAATGAGCATGGTTTTCCAAAACTTCGGTTTATTCCCCCATCGTACATTACTTCAAAATACCGAATATGGCCTTGAAATTCGAGGTATTTCAAAAGAAGAACGGCAAGCAAAAGCTGAACAGGCTTTAGAAAATGCTGGATTACTCGCTTATAAAGACCAGTATCCAAATCAGTTATCAGGTGGTATGCAGCAGCGTGTTGGTTTAGCACGAGCCCTTGCTAATGATCCTGAAATATTACTAATGGATGAAGCATTTTCAGCACTTGATCCATTGATTCGCAAGGAAATGCAAGATGAGCTACTCGATCTACAACAAACATTGAAAAAAACTATTTTATTTATCACACATGATTTAAATGAAGCATTACGCATTGGGGATCGCATTGCCATTATGAAGGATGGCTCTATCATTCAGATTGGTACGGGTGAAGAAATATTAACCAACCCAGCAAATGATTATGTCAAAACATTCGTGGAAGATGTGGATCGTTCTAAAGTATTGACAGCTGAAAATGTCATGGTACGTCCAGTTTATGTCAATACAGACCTAGATGGCCCTAAAGTGGCACTAAAGCGTATGCGTCAAGAGGCTGTAAGTTTATTAATGGCTGTTGATAAAAATAGACATTTAAAAGGCTATATCACTGCAGACGATGCACTAGCTGCAGCGAAGAAACAAGAGCAAACCGTCCATTCTATTGTGCAATCAGAAGTATTAACTGTTCCACCAGATATGCTACTACAGGATATTTTAGGGATGATTTATAATTCTCCTACTCCTATTGCCGTTGTGAAAGATGGTCGCTTGCTTGGTGTACTAATTAGAGGCGTTGTCATCCAAGCACTGTCAACTAGCGATGAGGAGGCCGAATCACATGAATAACTTTTTAGATAATATTCCAACATTACCACTAGCTCCGTGGGTAGAATCAGCTATGGACTGGTTGACGAGTAATTTTTCAGCGTTCTTTAACTCTATTCAGCAATTCGGAAAACTACTCATGAATCAGGTCACTGATTTATTAATTAGTATCCCAGCCATTATTCTTATACTTCTTGTCGTGATATTTGCCTTCTTCGTTTCAGGCAAAAAGTTAGGGCTTGCTGCATTCTCATTAATTGGCTTGTTGTTTATCTATAACCAAGGATTATGGACTCATCTTATGGAAACAACCACGCTTGTGATCTTTTCCAGTATTATATCCATCATCATCGGTATTCCACTAGGTATCTTAATGTCAAAATCAACGGTAGCTGAAAACATTATTAAACCAATACTAGATTTCATGCAAACAATGCCTGGCTTTGTCTATTTAATTCCAGCCGTTGCCTTTTTTGGTATTGGTATTGTACCTGGTGTCTTTGCATCCGTTATCTTTGCTTTACCCCCAACTGTACGTATGACAAACCTCGGTATTCGTCAAGTACCAAAAGAATTAGTGGAAGCTGCAGACTCCTATGGTAGTACAGCTAGCCAAAAATTATTTAAAGTAGAAATCCCCCTTGCTAAATCAACCATTATGGCAGGGATTAACCAAACCGTTATGCTGTCACTTTCTATGGTAGTTATTGCCTCTATGATTGGGGCTCCTGGTCTAGGACGTGAAGTATTAACAGCCCTTCAACGTACTCAAGTTGGGAATGGCTTCGTTGCAGGATTAGGCTTAGTTATTTTCGCGATCATTATTGACCGTTTAACACAAAGCCTCAATAAAAAGAAAGCATTATAAAAATGTCATCTTTCTTGCTACCATCCATCCTCCGGTGGATGTCGGCAGTTTGGATACAAAATGATGAAGAGAAAGGGAGATTCGATGAAACTGAAAACACTATCAAAGTTAGGAATGGCTCTAGGTCTAGGCTTCATGCTTGCTGCATGTAGTGGAGGCGACTCAGGCTCAAGTTCTGGAAAAAACAGTGATTCTAAGGAGGTAAACCTAGCCTATGTTGAGTGGGATACAGAAATTGCCTCAACGAATGTTGTTGGGCAGGTACTCGAAGATTTAGGTTATGATGTAACATTAACTCCTTTGGATAATGCGATCATGTGGGAGGCTGTCTCGAAAGGAGAGGCTGATGGAATGGTTGCTGCTTGGCTACCACATACACATGCTTCACAATATGAAAAATATAAAGCTGATTTAGATGAGCTAGGTGAAAACCTTGCTGGTGCAAAAATCGGTTTAGTTGTACCAAGCTATATGGATGTCAATTCTATTGAAGATTTATCTAATGAAGCAGATCATACAATCACTGGTATTGAGCCAGGTGCGGGCATTACTGCTGCTACAGAAAAAGCATTAGAAGAATATGATAATTTAGCAGATTGGAACTTTATTACTTCTTCTTCTGGTGCGATGACAACTGCATTATCAAAAGCGCTGAAAGATAAGGAAGAGATTATTGTCACAGGCTGGTCACCACACTGGAAATTTGCGAAATATGATCTTAAATACTTAGAAGATCCAAAGGGTGTATATGGTGGAGAAGAAACGATTAATACATTCGTACGTAAAGGCTTAAAAGAAGATTTACCAGATGTATATTCAGTACTCGATAACTTCCACTGGACAGCAGAAGATTTAGAAAGTGTTATGTTAGAAGTAATGGATGGTAAAGATCCAAAAGATGCTGCGAAAGAATGGGTTGATGCTAATCCAGATAAAGTGGCTGAATGGACAAAAGACGTAAAAAAATAATATAAAAACAGGCACTCCTGCATAAGAGGAGTGCCTGATTAATTATGATAGCAATTTCAACATGATTGCTGCTCCTAATACAAGGACAATACAAATGATGCGTCGCCAGTCCTTAGATTCATTAAAAAACAGCATACCTAGCAGCGCTCCTCCAGCTGCACCAATCCCTGTCCAGATCGCATAGGCAGTACCCATTGGTAATGTTTCCATCGCATAGGCAAGGCCTGCAAAACTTAAGGTGAATGCACCAATCAACAGTCCTAAATTTTTCATACTCTTTGTCTTATTATATTTACTAATCATATATACGCCCAACATTTCACATAACCCTGCAACAACTAATGCCATCCATGCCATTATTCACTCACCTCTTGTTCCTTAGGCTCTCCAGTTACTAGCTTTAAGCCTACAACTCCTGCAAGTAACACAACAATACATATGATTTTTGCTAATTTCCACGGCTCTCCAAATAGCAAGCTATCCGCACATACAGTACCAGCTGTTCCTAATCCGACAAAGATTGCATAAACGGTCCCAACTGGTAGATGCTCACCTGCTTTAATGAGCAAATAAAAACTAATAAAAATGGCAATTGCTGTACCAATCCATTCTAGTACACTTGTTGCATGCTTTAACCCAATGACCCAGCCAACTTCAAAGCAAGCCGCTATAATGACGCTGATCCATTGTTTATTCATCATAAATCCCTCCATTTTATAAGACACGGCCGAATAATTGGATGATCCAACTACTTTTTCAGCATTCGCCAAATGACTTGATTTTAGCCAAACAAAAAAAGCCTGAAGAAACTGTCTTTAAACAGTATCTCCCAGGCTTTTATCCTTCCGTGTCACAAAATCAATTTGTGGTTTTCTCTCGGACCAGACTAGCAAGCGCTACGGAACCCTAGAAAACTTTTATTCGATTATTACTCTTAGTATAGCAAACTATTCAATGATTTTCCACTGGTACGTAACCGACCTTTTCTACCATTGCCTGCCCTTCCTCAGAAAGTATCCAATCAATCAGTTTCTGTACATTTTGATTTTCCGTTCCTGCTGTGATGGCATAAAATTCAGACACTAAAGGATATGTACCATTTTGAATATTTTCTTTTGTTGGTGCTACTCCGTCAATGGATAGTAATTTGATCTTTTTGTTACCAACCATCTCTGTAGAATAATATCTAAACGTAAAGCCCAAGGCATTTTTATAATTTCGATATTGCGACACTTCACGAATGATTCCGCCCATTCCTGATGCAACATCTTCAGTGGGTGCCTCCATGATTGGCGTATTGCCCATCAGCTTTTCTAGTGTCGTTTGGCTTCCACTATCTGCTGGGCGTTGGAAAGCACGAATGGCCTCATCCTCCCCACCCACTTCACGCCAATTAGTTATTTCTCCAGCATATATTTTTTTGACCTGCTCAAGTGTTAAATTATCGATTTTATTTTTACGATGCACAAAAAAGACAAATGCCTCTCGACCAATTGGCGTCATATCAAATGTAAGTCCTTCCTTTTCTGCCTGCCATTCTTGTGAGGTGGACGGGGCTGCCACAAAGATCAAATCAACATCTCCAGCTATTAAATTTTGATAGGCCTCTGGTGTACGACTTACTTGAACTCTACTATTATATGGAGGATATTCCCCTTTGGGATAAGTAGCCTCCACAAAAGCCGCATATAAAGGGTACATGGCTGTTGCACCATCTAGTCGTGGTAATGACTCTGTCAATTGTAAGGAAGCTTTATTTTTCACTATTTCATTGCCAGGAACAAATGGCTGATAGACTGTTACATCAATTTCCGCATCAACAGTGGGAATACTCATTTTATAATAATGTTGAATCGGTTTAATGGCTGCAATCAACAGGGCGATTCCCATGACACCAAATAGCAAGCCCCTTCGTTTTTTTGTGTTGGTCCATTTAAACATACTACATACAATCCAGACAAATAAACAAATGGGTATAGTAAAGACCAAATTAATTAAATGCAGCCCACCACTCAATGTGATCATGAATGCCACTATTAATGTCACAAAGGACAAACCAATTAATATAGATACTATTTGTAATAATCTAAGCATACAAAGACCTCCTTAGTGTAATTTTACACTCCTTACACCAATGGTACCCGAAAGATAAAGCATTCACAACTATATATTCTGAAAATTATGGTAAAATTAATTTTGTCTGGATTTAATGAATGCTTTTTGTATGAAGGTGGTATATCAACTATAGAAAAGGGATCTTTTCGAAAATCTCAAAAAATCTCGACAACCTATGCTAGGGCATAATTGATACAAGTAGGAGGGTGTACATATGGCAATTGAAAAAGTACGTCGCCATTTAGCACAATGGCATGTAGAACACAAAATACAAGAATTAGAAGAAAGCTCCGCAACAGTTGAGTTAGCAGCACAGGCGCTTGGCTGTGAGCCAGAGCGCATAGCAAAATCTTTATCTTTTCTTGTAAATGATGGAGCGATCTTAATTGTGGCTGCTGGTGACGCAAAAATCGATAATGCAAAATATAAAGCCGTATTTGGTACGAAGGCAAAGATGTTATCCAAAGATGATGTGGAGACGATGATCGGCCATGATGTCGGAGGTGTATGCCCTTTTGGTGTGAATGATGGCGTAGCCATTTATTTAGATGAATCTTTAAAACGTTTTACTACAGTATTTCCAGCGTGCGGTAGTAGTAATTCAGCCATTGAGGTAACCATTTCAGAACTTGAAACATATGCTCCCTATAAAGAATGGATTGATGTCTGTAAAGGCTGGAATGAATAAGGACCAAACGATTGGCGATACTTTTAAAAGTCTCGCCCAATTCATGTTGTTGAAAAAAGATAATATCGCTAGGAGAAATAAAACCTTTTGGCAAGGTAAGGGTTGATTTCCGTTCCGCCAGCGTCCTTTCCAGGGGGCGTCCAATGAGCCGCTTCTCTCACTTACGTTCGCTCCAGGGTCTCATCAGTGACGCTAAATCCCCTAAGAGTGACGCTGGCTCCTCTCCAATCAACCATTCTGCAAAGTGTCTTTACTTTTTTAATAGTAGCATAGTAATAAAATCGCCCATTATCTGTATTCATAGAGGGGATAAGCTCTTATTTTCAATGTGGAGAAGTGATGAGTGACAAGAAGTGAACACCTTCACTTTATTTGAAAACCTTTGCTAAAAAGATAACACTTTTGTAGGTTGGAGTGGAAGGCTACTTGACTCCCGTGGGATAGCGAGTCAGGCAAAACGCTAAACGGAGCGGAGCGAAGGAAGCGGTTCGGCGCTCGCCCACAGGAAAGCAAGTAGCCTGCAACGGCAATCCATTTTCACCTTCTAAAAAAATTTTATGGGTGGTTTTGTTTTTCAGCACTATAGATTTGCTATTCCTTGTAACCAACGGCTAACCAATGTGAATCCCATTCTGTAATTTGATTGCCTACCCGACAGCTTAAACCACATGCACAATTATCAGCAACAAATGAGCCAATTAGCCACTTCTTAGCACGATATCCTTCTTTTAACTGCACTGTTATACTAGGCATCTCCACATACTGTTGGTAAATAAACAAATTATCATCATAGTGTTTGGATGTGGAAGCATTTACTCTCCGCCCACTTCCTGCGTAAATTTCTACTGTATTTCCCTCACGAGAATAAACAGGCTTCTTGACATAGGGTACATCATCACGAATAAATGGTTCTGCTGTAAGGTATGTAGGAAGCATATATTGCAAAATAGCTGCTCGTTCCTCAGAAGTAAAGAGCAATGGATCATTTCTCCGCTCCCATATTAACCATAATAAGATTTTCGATTGTAATACATAGGCAGCAGGTGGATTAATAATTGCTAGCTGTCGTTTTTTGACAAGCTCTAAAAGATGCAAGCCAATGCGATCACCATCTGCTGCCACATCATCTATTAAAAACTCTACAGGGTGTGCGGGTCTAAATAAAATATCAATTTTCTCCATTTTAGGTGTATAAAGACCTTGTGCTACCTCAGACGTGTCACTAGAAAAGATGATAAGCTCTTGTATGGGCACATACTCAATGTCAAAAGGAATACAGGACTTGATAAACTGTACCTGGCAATACTCTTCGTAGTCCTCTTTCGCTGTTTTTCCTGTGATGACAATCTTCGGCTTTTTGACATTATGTAAATATTGAATGGCAGCAAAAAGAGCGCCCGACAATGCTTTTTGTAAGGCTGTTACATCATTGGGATTTTTATAGCCAAAATGCTGACATAGTGCGTCATTCATCTTGAAGGTTTCTTGTACAAGAAAAGGGGTTTCTCCATTTAACTCTAAACATTTAATGTAGCCCTCCTCTGTACAAATAAAATCAAATCGTGCCAGAATTGATTGCTGCTGTAAATAATCTAATTGAATATATGGGATCATTTCCGGTCGAATACCTAAGGCTAAGAGCTGATCGACCGATAAATGTTTAAATTGTTTCCCGACTTTTAAAAAGATGCGCCAAAGCATTTGTGTTGCATAATGAAGTTGATCAATTTGTTGCTTTGGCAATTCTAAAACATCATATAATGCGTACTCTAAATCCTCAAAGTCAGGAAAGAAGTCAGGGAATTTTGAGTAAAATGCTTGTCGTTGCTGTGTGTGATTCATCATGTTCTTCACTCCCTATCCTAACCTTACGAGGAGGACGAGCCGCCACGAGATGCCCCACCTGAACCAAAGCCCGATTTTCCTGTGCTTGAGGAAGAGCTATTGGAGTAGGAATTGGAACTCTTAGATGAACTATCCGTCGAATAGGAGCGTTGTCCACTCGAATAAGAATTTGATCCACTTGAAGTTGAGCTACCTGAAGTTGAACTAGCCTTATTTTGCGTACTGTTTGTTATACCATTTGTTTGTTTACTTTCATCCTTAGCGCTTGATGACGATCGTGGCACTGCTGAGCCGCCACCATTGTTTTGCTCATCTCGATCTGTACCATTTTTTAAATTGCGACTTTTATATATCGCACTTCCTATCATGGCTCCAGCCGTTGCATACATCAAACCATTAAAGAAATGCTGGGCATAGTAAGGTGAATTTTCATCGATACATTCAAAGGAACCATCATCACCTTCTTGCCATTCATCACAGGCATCAGCCATTTCACTATTGTAAACAATTTCTATTTCATCACTTGTATTTGCTTGATTTTGATCTTCAGTTATCTGATTAGAAGTAGTTAAAGGGTATTCTTCTGCTGTTTGAGTTTCACTATTTCCACATGCTGCAAGCTGCACAGCCATCAAAGATGCCGTTGTCACAGCCATATATTTTTTTATTTGCTTAGCCATATTATAAACGCTCCTTTATTTCTGGTACCTAGTTTACGATTATCTCCTATTTTAGGTTTCATTTTTTACAAAAACATACAATTTATTTTAGCAGAAAAAATCCCAAACAGTAGGATTGTTTGGGATTTACAGTATTTTATGATTGTTTGGACACGACTTTTTTTCCATAAGTCATATATCGCCATAATTTTTCAAATGGTCCTATTGTAAAGAACTTAAACCAAATCACGCTAAAAATTATTTGAATGATAAACGTAATACTCGCTATCACTACAATATCTGATGGTGAAACTACTTCTAGCCCCATTAATGAGATAATGGCTGTTCCAATAAAGCTTTGCGCTAAATAATTTGTAAAGGCCATTTGCCCCACACGTCCAATTGGCTGAAGTAGCTTCGCTATTGTTTTATGTTCTAATAGAATAAACAAACAACTTAGATAAAAATAGGTTGTTGGAACAACCCCTAAGCCAATGATAGATTGAAGCTGTTCGTCATCTGCTTGTGAGGCAAACCAAATCCATAATGAGAATCCAATAAAGAACGGGAAAGTACTATATAGCAACCATTTTATTTTTTGACTATGCGCTCCAATGTGCCCAATCCAATCAGCTTTTGCTACTAAAAATCCACTTAAAAACATAATAAAGATGGCTACGGCATCATTGCCTAAAAAGCCAAATATAGCTGACGAAACTGCATTAGACGGCACATACATTTGTCCTAATAATGCCAGAATATGCAGTGTGATAATCGTAAACAACCATTTAGAAATGGTTGAAACCTTCGCAGAGTAAAATGGTAGCAATAAAAAACCAATCACTGCGTAAATGGCTAGGATAGAGCCCCAAAAAATAAAAATATGAATAATACCTATAATCAATAGAGCCAATAAGCGTCTTGCAAAGCGCATTCTCGGTCTATCTCCCCGCGCTTCTGCACGTGTAGCAAAAATATAAAAACCAACCCCAAATAGGAATGAAAAGATAGAGAAAAATTTCTTTTCTATAAAAATATTAATAAGTGAATCAATAACCCCATTGATTCCACTCATATCAGGCATTGGTGCACCCTCCATCAAGAGCTGATAGGCACCTACATTAATAAATAAAATACCAAATAACGCTAATCCTCGAATAATATCTAAGGCAATGATTCGTTCTTTTTGTGTAACGGATGGATTCATGTTGAAAAACTCCTTATCTTTTATGCTATAGCTAGCATAACTCCCCATCCTTACAAGTAATTATTTTTAAGCTTACAGGAACCTTACAAATCAAAAAGAATAGTCTTATAGTTTTTTATCCTCTTCTACGATGAAATATTACATATTTTATAGTAAAAACATCGAAAAGAGAGGTTTAGGAGATGAATAGAAATCGCAAGCTCGGTTTTTGTTATCCCGGCTACCGATACTGTGGTCCTGGCTGCTCAGGACCAGGTACGCCTACAAATGCAGTGGATGCTTGCTGTATACTGCATGATGAATGCTATGAACGCCACGGTAGCACAAAATACTGTGATGAATTGTTTCAACAATGCCTCCGTCCCCATATGAACGCTCCAAATAAAATGGCTAGAGACGCTAGACTATTCTATCGAGTTTTTGAATTACGCAATCGTTTCTTTTAAAAGCAGATAAAGCTCACGATGTTTTTAATAACCGCGTGGGCTAGCTTTTTGTATAGATAATATATTTTTGTGGTGTCGTAAAACCAAGCTTTGTGCCTAGGTGAATGGATCCTGTATTCGAAATATTACAATCCCAACAAGGCTTTAGCTGGTTGACAAGACAATGATCTATAAATGTTTCTGCAATGCTACTTGCTAATCCTTGTCCTCTAAAATTCGAATCTGTCATAATATCAATTTCTGCATACTCATTTGATTTAAATATAGAGACCGCTTCACTAATGATTTGTTCTTTATGTACCAAACAAAAGCCAAAGCCATTTTTGAGGAAATTAGAGGTAGAATCCCAATATTCCTCATAATATGTCTGATCAAATTCCAGTGAATTTTTAATCAAGGGTTCAGTAATAAATTTGACTTCGTAATCACGTTTCCCATGCTTCTCTCTATGATTATAAATATTTTCATCAAATGTAAATGTATAGCGTTCTAGCTTTCTCAGCTGGTTATTTAACAATTGTTCGATTTTAGAATTCCACTGTTCTGAATAAGAAAATAAGGTAAACCGTTTCTGTTGTTCTATAGCCTGTTGCAAACAATAGGCAAGCTGATGATCAATCGAAGTCTTATTTTCATCGCCATATACATAGTATATCCCTGATTTCGTGTGAAATAATAATGTTTGAAAAGCAGCTGTATCGGAATAGACAGCTCCTTCTATCATTCGATCTAGTATACTATAAACAAATGTCGGGGCACTTGAAATAAATTGTTTAATGATAGGATATTGCTCTTCCGAGACTTTTATCATGCTATTTCCTCCAGTATTTTGCAGTATGTATCATTTCTATTATAATAAACTTATATCCATATGAAGGGACTGAATTATGCGCAGATAGCAATATTTTTCATCCAACATCATCATAATTTTGGAGGTAAAAGTATTGATTGAAAATATCGACACGGAAAGATTGTGGTTACAAAAAATGGAGAAAGCTGATGCTAAAAGTTTATTAACCATTTGGTCTGATCCTGATGTAACCAAGTATATGAACATTACTCAGTTTACACAAGAAGAGCAAGCCTTGGAAATGATTGAACTTCTAGAACAATTAGCTAAGCAACACAAGGCAATCCGCTTCTCTATTTTTGAAAAGGCATCCAATCATATCATTGGGTCATGTGGCTTTAATATGCTTGATTATGACAATGCTCTAACAGAGATTGGCTATGATTTGGGCAAGGAATATTGGGGAAAAGGCTATGCAACAGAAGCTATAACTGCTTTAATTGATTATGCCTTTAAGCACTTAAAAATGGAAACAATTGCTGCAGAAGTTGACGCTGCCAATATCAATTCAATCAAGGTTTTAAAAAAATTGAATTTCATTTACCAAGAGAAGCACAATACTGAAGATACTCTACAACTTTACACTTTAACAAAATCGTAAGAAGAAAAGGCTAAGCATGGTAGAATTCAACCAATACTTAGCCTTTTTGATTAATGATACATGCCGTGATTAATTTTCCCTGTCAGCTTTTCTATTTTCACTTCAAATAGTTCAATTTTCGGCATAATCGGATAGCCTTCTCTTTCAAATGTCCATTCAGGCTTGCCATACTTCTCCAGTAACGCATCAAAGAACCATTCTTTTTTCGTTTCCTCTTCAATTCTTTCGATATGTCCAAACAAAACAACACTTTGATAAACTAGTGCGGATTGACAGGCATATTTTTTGCCTGGATGTAAATCACCCATATCGCAAACTTCTATACAAATTTTAGGATTTTGTTTGATATTTGACCAAAAGTGACTTTCTCGAAGATTACCAATATGCAAGTATAGTTTGTCCTCCCCTTCATATACATAGACAAACGGAATAACATAAGGAAAACCTTCCTCATCAACTGTTGCAACATGCGCAACTTTTCCCAACTTTAAGTATTGCTGTGCATCCTCTTGTGAAATTTCAACACGTTTGTTTTGAATCGTACCTCTCATCATTTCTTAACCCCCTCATGAAATTATGTAACGATTAATAAACATCGCTAAACCGTTCATTTTAAACATATATATATTTTACATCTTTAGCAAAACTAAAAAAAGGGTAAATTTTTTTAATAGAATAATAAAAGCCAAGGATGCACTAGTATAGCATCCTTGGCTTTCTTGTTATTTAATTGGAATCCAAATTTCTGAATACGAATCAGGGCTATAAGCATCCTCTTCAGGATAAACCTCCAACTCTGCTGTTCCTGCTGGTTCATATGGGTTGGATGGGAACCACTCTGAATAAATTTGTTTCCACGTATTTTGCATTGCATCAGGCATAGGTCCATGTACTTCAAAGATAACCCATTTGGATGCAGGTACTTCCATTGTTAAGAGATCTTCCCCTACTTCTCCTACATGATCAGTAGCAATCCAATAATCAATGAAGCCCTTTTGTCCCTGTTCAGTATTTGGTACACAAACACCTAATACGCCATTGACCGTGCCATTATTTAATTGGTATAGCTGATGATCAAAGCCACTTTGGTTTACCTCTTGCCAAAATAGAGGTATTTCCGTTGTATTCTCCCCATTTTGACAGTTGTATGTTCTTTTTACACCCACAATTTGAAACTTGTCTTTTTCAATAATTTTATATTTCATTGGTTCCGCTCCCTTCAAGCTTACCTGTATGACCAGGCGATTATATGATTGTAATGGTCCTTGCTTCTTTCTTGCTTCACTTGGCGTAACATGGTGCTGTTTTCGAAACGCTTTAGTAAAGGCTTCAGGAGTTTCATAGCCGTATTTGTAGGCGAGATCGATTATTTTTTGTTCAGTACCCAGCAATTCTTGTGCAGCTAATGTTAATCTTCTTCGTCGCAGATAATCTGCAATAGACATATCTGTCAAAATGGCAAATGTTCGCTGAAAGTGAAAGACAGAAGAATTAACCTCCTGCGCAATCTGTTCAATCGTAATATCCTCTAATAAATGCTCCTCCATATAATTAATGGCCTTTTGTATCGACTCAATCCAACTCATTGCTTTCACTCCTTGATTCCATCTTAAAATAGATATCGCTGTATAACCTGTCTTTTTATGCTAACTTTGGACAGGTTTTAAGGGAAGTATTTTTTATATCTACTCTCCTTGCTTAATTTCGTCCTTCATCTACACTTTTTTCTCTATCTCCTCAAAATTTCATTGTACTCGAAATCAAAATATATTGAAAAATAACAATAATGTATTTATAATAACGGACAAGACCTTTATTGTCCTTAAATAAAAATAAAGCGTCTTAAAAAGGAGGAAGAATTGAATGAGTGAGTTACATACGCAATTGAGTGTTGGCAAACGAAATTTTATCTTTTCATTATTATTTCTAGCATGGTTAGTCGATTCATTAACATTGTTCGGTATGAATGTGGCCATTATCCCCATTAGCAAAGAATTACATTTAACACAGACACAAAGCGGGTTGGTCATCAGTAGCTTTTGGCTAAGCAGTGCACTGATGACATTGCTAGCAGGATGGGCCTCTGATAAGTTTGGTTCACGGAAAATAATTGTTATTGCTGTTTTCATGATTTCCCTCTTCTCCCTACTGACTGGGATGATTGGCTCTTTTATGGCAATCTTAGCTATTCGTTTTATTCTTGGTCTTGGTGATGGTGGTTTACCGACAGGCAGTGGCGTTGCCATTACGGAGATTTTCAAAAAAGATGTTCGTGCACGGGCTAAATCGATGCTTCTAGCTGCTCAATTAATTGGTGGTGTTCTTGCTTTGTATTTGGCTGGTTTAATTGCTGATACTTGGGGCTGGCGCACAATGTTTTACATTATTGGTGGTGTTGGTCTAATTGTCACTCTTTTATTGTTTAAGTTTTACAATCCCCCAAAGCTTATTAAACAACAGGTGGCAGAAACTTCAAATGGTCGTCCAATGAAAGAACTCTATAAAAGTTCATTTTTATGGATGCTTGTCGTGATGTACTTTTGCTCAAGTACAGTCCATTGGGGTTTCTCATCATGGCTTCCCTCCTATTTGGAACAAACGCGGAATTTAAATTTACGAGAAGTCGGATCACTTGCTATGATTCCACAGGCTTGTGGATTAATCGCAGCTATTATCACAGGATTTTTAATTGATAAAGGACTTGCTGGAAAAGAAAAAATAATTGTATTGATTGGTGCCATTGTTTCAGGCCTATGCCTTTATATGATGTTTAATGCATCGAGTATTCAGTTAGCGATTTCCTTTCAGAGTATCTTCTCTATAGGGGATTCAGCCATTTCAATGGCAATTTTGGCCATTCCACTTAAGTATGTTTCTCAAAAAATTATAGGCTCTTTTTTAGGCATGATGTATTTCGCTAGTGGTATGGCTGGCTTTATTGCCCCAACAGCTATGGGTGCTCTTATTGATGGTTTTGGAGGCTCATTCCAAGCAGCCTTCTTCTTCCTAATCGGTGCCTTAGTCATCGTGGTAATCTGTGCGGTATTTTATAGAATTCCATCAAAGAATAGTAGTTTAATTGATCATGCATAAAAAGAAAGGTAAGGGTGAGTTTATTTGACCAAACATAGTAGACTATCACAAATTATTGAAGAAAAACGAGAAAAATTAATTGAAGTGAGTAATCAAATCTGGCAATATGCTGAAACAGGATTTGAAGAATTTAAATCTGCTGAACTATTAAGCAAAGCACTAGAGGATGAAGGTTTTGAAGTGGAGAAAGGTGTTGCCCAAATTGAAACCGCCTTCATAGGAACGTCTGGTCATGGCAATCCTGTTATCGCATTTCTAGGAGAATTTGATGCGCTTACTGGTTTAAGTCAACAGGGCGGTATAGCGCAGCCAAATCCACAAGAAGCAGGAGGTAACGGTCATGGGTGTGGACATAATTTATTAGGTACAGGTTCACTTGGTGCTGCTATTGCATTACGTGATTACATGCAAGAGAACAATATCGAAGGAACGGTCCGTTATTACGGTTGTCCTGGGGAAGAAATCGGTGGCGGTAAGACCTTTATGGCAAGAGAGGGTGTTTTTGATGATGTTGATATTGCTTTGACTTGGCATCCAGGAACAACGAATAATATTATGTCGGTTGCCACACTCGCTTGTTACGAAGTGTATTTTAAATTCAAAGGTAAAAGCGCCCATGCAGCTGCTAGCCCTCACTTAGGGAGAAGTGCTCTTGATGCTGTGGAGTTGATGAATATAGGAGTAAATTATTTACGAGAGCATATCATTCCTGAAGCAAGAGTCCATTATGCCATTACAAATACAGGTGGTTTTTCTCCAAATGTTGTACAAGCAGAGGCAGAAGTTTTGTATTTTGTAAGAGCTCCAAGAGTTTCTCAAACGGAGGATATCTACCAACGTATTTGTGAAATTGCAAGAGGTGCTGCTCTGATGACTGGTACTGAGGTAGAAATAGATCTAGCCTCAGCTCTTTCTAATGTGCTTCCAAATACAACATTAGAACAGGTTATGTATGAAAATTTCATTAAATTAGGTACACCTTCTTATTCAGATGAGGAAATACAATTTGCTAGTGCTATTCGTAAAACACTATCGGAAGAGGAAAAAAAGGTGGATGTGCAAAGAAATCGTCAATTAGCTGGAAAAGATATTGCGGATATTATTGATCCATTTAAGCCTGATGAATTTATGGCTGGATCTACTGATGTAGGTGATGTTAGCTGGCTTGTCCCAACTGCACAATGCATGACCGCATGTGAACCACTCGGAACCCCTCTTCATACATGGCAAATCGTAGCGACAGGGACAACTTCCTTAGCACATAAAGGCATGCTTCATGCAGGGAAAGTTATGGCTTCTACAGCACTGGATGTCCTTCTACAACCAGAATTAATTGAACAAGCGAAGGCAGAATTAATTGAACGTCGAGCTGGTGAGGTATACACTTCCCCTCTGCCATCAGATGTAAAGCAATACAAAATTCGCTCATAGCATAACAAGAGAGTCCATATATCTATGGACTCTCCTTAGAATGGAGAAATTTTATAAACCTTACGTGGACGTCCGCGTGTATGGGGTTTCTCCTCTGCAACGACTTCAGCAAATCCTTTTTCCTCAAGAGTTGTTAATATTCGGCGCGCACTTCGAGCTGGTATCTGCATATATTTTGCTAGCTCATTAGCATTCAGCTCATCACTTGCTAATTTTTTCAATGAGGACTTTAACTTATTTAATGTCATCACACTTAAGGTGGTTTTCTGACTTAAAGCCTCTAATTCTTCTGAGGTATAGGAGTATGTAAGTTGTTCAGGCTTTCCAAGCGGTCCTGCAATTTTTTTATCATCAAAACAAACCATCCATGAACCCTTACCGCATTCCTTTGCATGCAATAAGGCATTTCCAGCGTTTATTTCTGCGTCATATACCGTTTGACCAATCCCAATTCCACAAGTCATGGCCTCTTGATCTAGCGGTGTGAAATCTTCTATATCAGGCATTTGGTTAAAATTCTTCGTTATATCCTCCATTAAGCCTCTCGTAGTGAAAATCACATAACGCCCAAATCTTGTAGATTTAATGGAACCATGGATGCTTTTTGTGTACGTCAGCAAATGCTCCATTATCTTAAGTTCCATTCTAAACAGCTCATCTGTTGAGAAGTTATTTTTTGCGATTCCTAAAAATGGATCAATTTCGATTATTTGTACAGCAATTTGAGTCGCCTTATAGCGTAGCATTTCATATGTTCGTAGCATATTCGTAATAACAGCCTCTACAGCCATCGAGGATGGGAACAATCGATAGGTTGGAACACCTAGCAGTTGTAGTTCATGATGAATGGGATGACCAGTAATGGCAGCCTTTGTTTGGCCACTTTCCCAAAGCTTAAAATGATAGTGCACAAGCTCTTTTAATGAAATTGTCTCCGATTCCACAAATTTAGGCTTTACTTCAATCCCTGCCTCCACCAAGGCCTGCTCCCATGCATCACTATTACCAGCATCGTAGCTAATTTCATTCACGTCGATTTTGTGTTCGTACAATACCTTTAACACGGTTTTATATAAGGATGATCCTTTATACATAACATAAAAAACTGGTGTCTTTAGTTGGTTCCAACTTTGCACAATATTATAGGTGATGGGCCCTGTACACAGCCACATATCCATTTCTTCCATCAATAAAGGTGTCACTTTTTCATCTAAATCCTCTTGTGCTAGACATTCTATCGAGGTAAATATAAACTCTGGCCAATTTTTCAAGACAGCTTCGACAAATTCAATCGAGTCTGAAGGGCCAAGAAGACCTAACCGTATTTTCAACCAAACCCCTCCTTTGTTCGATGAACATGATAATTTTATTATAGCAAAAGTATATAAAATACATATAAATTTCCGACAACTATCGATTTTCATTTACCCACTGTAAATATAAGAGAGGAGGTATTTTTTGTAAAATACCAAGGTGCTTTGGATAAAAAAATAGGTCTTTCCATCAAGTGGTAAAATGGCAGTAGAAAACTTTGAGGCACGCTACATTCGGCAGGATAAACAGGCCATCTCATTAAGATTATTAAAGAAGTTATTATAAGACATAATGAAGTTGTGGATGTTCATTACTTTGAAACTGTACTGGTTAGGGAGAAAAATGATGATCCATGATCCAGATGAATTAATTTATGACAATCTTAGGAAGAAGAAACCCGATTACCATTAACCTTTCCCAACAATCGAGTTTATCTTTTATTAAAAAAAGTCATGTCTCATCGACATGACCCCTCTTGTTAAATAGTGTAATTGTTTTGCTGATAAATAATTAAAGCAGAATGGATGACCGTCTGCTCTCCAATAAAGAGCGTATTGTATTTGATATCAAGTATGAAAAAGCCTTTTAAATCTACTAAAGCACGGTTAATATCAAGTTCAAATTGAACAATATCATTATTTTGAATTGTCACAACTTGAGTTATCTGTGTCATCGTTCACACTCCTTTAATCTTATGATAGAGCAAAAAGAAGTACATGTCACATAAAAAAGTTGGAGCTAAAAAAGCCCCAACACCTTTAGTACATCGTTAAATATTCCTCACGCTCCCAGTTATGGACACGTGTGCGATATTTATTCCATTCAATTTCTTTGGCAGCTGTAAATTTATCATAAATATGGTCACCCAATGCATCACGAACAATGGTATCCATCTCTAATTCAATTAGCGCAAATTCTAATGAGGATGGTAAACTATCAATCCCGTTCAACTCCCGATCTGCTGCTGTCATTTTATAAATATTACGGTCTACCGCGGCTGGTGGTGTTAAATCTTTTCGTATACCATCCAGCCCAGATGCTAGAATAACAGCCATTGCTAAATAAGGGTTTGCTGCTGGATCAACTGAGCGCAATTCAATTCGTGTAGATAAGCCACGTGCTGCTGGAATGCGAATTAATGGTGAACGGTTTTGAGCAGACCATGCTACATAGCAAGGGGCTTCATAGCCAGGTACTAATCGTTTATAGGAATTGACAAGTGGATTCGTGATAGCTGTAAAACCATGCACATGCTTCATAATTCCTGCCATAAAGCTACGTGCGGTTGCGCTTAATTGCAAGTCTGCATGTTCATCATAGAAGGCATTTTTATCACCTTCAAATAAGGAGAGATTAAAATGCATTCCTGAGCCATTGACCCCAAATAGTGGCTTTGGCATAAATGTTGCGTGGAGACCATGCTGTGCAGCAATGGTTTTTACCACCAGTTTAAATGTTTGGATATTGTCACATGCCTCAATAGCACTCGCATACTTAAAGTCGATTTCATGCTGGCCTGGTGCTACTTCATGATGAGACGCTTCAATTTCAAAGCCCATCCCCTCTAGCTCTAAAACAATATCACGACGACAGTTCTCTCCCAAATCAGTTGGCGCTAAATCAAAATAGCCTCCACTATCATTTAATTCCAGTGTCGGATGCCCTTTTTCATCCAACTTGAATAGGAAAAATTCAGGCTCTGGCCCTAAATTAAACGACGTAAAGCCCAGCTCCTCCATTTCCTTCAATACTCGTTTTAAATTGGAGCGTGGATCTCCTTCAAACGGTGTACCATCTGGTCTTGCAATATCACATATAAAGCGTGCTACTTTCCCCTTTTCAGCAGTCCAAGGAAAAATCACAAAGGTATTGATATCTGGCTTTAAATACATATCTGATTCTTCAATACGCACAAAACCTTCGATTGAAGAGCCGTCAAACATAACTTTATTATCTAGCGCTTTTTCTAATTGACTGACAGGAACTTCCACATTTTTGATTGTCCCTAAAATATCTGTAAATTGTAGGCGAATAAATTTCACATTTTCTTCCTTTACTCGGCGTATAATATCTTCTTTGGTATAATGTTTCATTCTTCACCACTCCAATGTAATTTTAATTAACACGTTTTTTATAACTTCTCTAAAAATACATTAAATTTGAAGAATAAGCAATATGTATGTAAGGTTTTATGACATGCTTTTTATCGAATATATTAATCCTTATTTTAGATTAATTTTTCTTACCACATTTCCATCTCAAATAGCGATCTTTCATCTTTAAAAAAGGGCAAAATTACCATTTTATACAAAAAGCCTTTAGTCTTATAAAAATCCTTCGTCATTCTAAAAATAAACAGTCTATATCATGACGAGACGAAGCATTCACTACTTCCCCATGCATCAATTGTAGATATATCAAGAACATCGTTAAAAAGATAACCCGTGAACCCTATCCAAGAACCAAGATGTCAAAAATCCTATTGATTAAGTTTTACTTTATATCACAAAAGCCTTGTATAATGCGATATTTATTGGTAAATTTATAGCAAATTAGAATTTTAATTTATTCATATTATCAGTAAATACGGAGTATATAATTATGGTTAGAAATCATTATGTTGGCTTCCAGGAAATATTTAGTTATAGATACATAAGGCGGTGAATTAAGTAGGCATGTCAGTATTAATTATTGGCAGCGTAAGTAATGATGTGCTACGTCTGCAAAAGTATTTTCATCGTATCAGCATCCCCAATATTTATTGCTTTTCAACAACGGAAGCAGCAATGAACTATTTAGTAGATTCAGCTTTGAAAGATGAGCTAGAATTAATCGTACTTGACACGAAAATGACACTCAGCAATTGCGAGGAAATTTGTCAGCACATTCATGTACTTAAAAATTGGATAGATGTCCCTATCCTTCTATCTACTACCTACGAAAAAAACATAACAATCGATAGGGTTTTTGAAGCAGGCATTTTCGACTTTATTTTAAAGCCGTTTGATTTTACTCATTTTAAGACTCGAATTCAAGTAGCCTTAAAATATCAGAGGGAAGCCAAGCTTCGAAAGCAGCAAGAAAGTATGATTCAAAAAGATTTATTTGTTGCAAAAAAATTCCAAAAGAATGCACTATCTCCTCCATTAAATCTTGAGCAAATACAGGTTGATGGTCTTTACGTAACATCCAATACACTAGGAGGTGACATGTACTGCTGGTTTAAGATTAATGACCATTTAACCGCCATTCTTCTGTATGATGCAATGGGGCATGGCATAGCTGCATCACTCGTTACTATGTCCATCAGATCATTATTAAAAGGAATGATTACTAAGTTAATTGATCCAGTAGCCGTAATCCAAGAACTTAACCGCCAAATTTACGAGCTATTTTCTGATGAGGATATGGACCGTTTTTTAATGACAGCAATCTACATACTTCTAGATACAAAAAACGGCACTTTGCACTATGTGAATGCGGCTCACCCTTCTGGTTTTTTATTTGGAAAATTTGGAGAAACAGTCTTCCTCCCAGCGAATACGCCTATCCTCGGACTATTCCCTACTATTCAAATAAATAAAAAAACAATACCTTTATCAGGCTGGCATCGTATTATTCTTTATACGGATGGATTATTAACATTGAACGAGCAAAACTCAATTGATATGGACTTTTTCTACGCCTATGCTTCACAGGATAACAGCTATGCACTACAAAAGTTTTCTCAAAAGTACAATTTATTTGATAATGATTACAGCGATGACATCACAGTCGTTTCAATAACAATTACATTAAAGGGTAGGTGATTGAAGATGGAATTCACACTCAATGTAAATCCTGATACACAAGCTATAGCCTTTATTGATCAAGTAATGGAGAATTATACAGAGTTATATAATCTACCTTATAAACGAGAGTTAAGATTTGTTGTTCATGAACTAGTCATCAATGCCGTAGAGGCTATGGGAAAAATTAATACACCCGCTCAAAAGAAGATTCAAATACAAGTAACTCAATCAAACGAAGAGATAAAAATAACAGTCACTGACGAAGCAAAAGGCATTGACGAAAAGGACTGGGGCAAAGTTCTTCAATTCGATTTAGACAAATTTGATTATGCTGATCGTGGACGCGGTTTATTTTTTGTCAAAAATATGGTCGACCATATTTGGTTCGAAAATATTTCTGAAACAAAATTTTTAGTTGGTATTTCCAAAAAGATTCATCTATAAAGTAAACGTAAAATTGGGGGCGTTTTAATGAAGTTATCTATACGAAAGAAAATGAATCTGCTTATATTTGGTTGTATTATTTTACTTACTTCCCTTTTAGCAGGAGTCAATTTTTTTGTTGCCAAGAACAATCTATTAGAAAGTGCTGATACAAAGCTTTTATCAGATATACAGTTGAGCTATGAATATTTAGACGCTAAATATCCTGGTGAATGGTCCATTAAAAACAACCAACTCTATAAGGGCGATATCAATATGGTAGAAAACTTTGAGGTAGCTGATAAAGTTGGAGAACTCACAAACGGGAATGCTGTATCCATCTTTCAAAACGATACGCGTATAAGTACCAATATAGTGGATAATGGTGAACGCGCTTTAAATACAAAGGTTTCTGACGAGGTTGCTACTGTTGTACTAAAAGAAAAAAAGCGCTTTATCGGTTCTGCCAATGTCTTAGGAAGTTTGCATCAAGCAGCCTATGATCCGATTGTAAATAGTCAAGGCGAGGTTATCGGTGTATGGGCAACCGCTGTCCCTACCGCTCCTTATATAAGCATTGCCACAAAATCAGCACTGGAGAATGTAGCGATTTCCTTAGTGATCGCCATTGTAATGATTGGAGGAATTAGTTGGTTCTTACAAAAGCAAATTGTTAATCCTATTAACATTCTAAGTACCAATGCCAAGGAACTAGCAGAACTAAATTTAAATGTTAAACTGTTAAACCCTAAAGGCAAAGATGAAATCGCTGAATTAGCACGCGCATTTAGTAGTATGAAAAATCATTTAACAGAGACGATAAAAATTGTGGCTGGTAGTGCACATCAAATTGCAAAGTCATCACACACTTTGGCAGAATCATCACATCAAACAAGTGAAGCATCTAATCAGATCGCACTAACAATGAATGAAATCGCCGTTGGTACTACCACTCAATCTGATCAGGCTGAACGAATAGTTTCAATGATGCAAAAAACGCTTGAGGAAGTATCAAAGAGCTTACAAAAAGCTGAAATCACTTTAAATAGCGCTATCGAATCCACTCATATCGCACGTAAAGGAGAAGAAGCCATCAATGAAGCGATTATGCATCTAAGTGATGTTACGAAAACAGTGTCTTATGCAACAGATTCTATCCAAAAATTAGGCAAGCGCTCTGAAGAAATTGGTGGTATTATTACCGTTATCACTGGCATCGCAGAACAAACGAATCTGTTAGCACTAAATGCGGCCATCGAGGCAGCACGAGCAGGTGATCAAGGGAAAGGTTTTGCTGTCGTTGCATCAGAGGTTCGTCAATTAGCTGAACAGTCAAGTTTAGCAGCTGGACAAATTACTAATCTTATTAATGATATCCAAGCGGAAACATCTGTGACCGTACGAACAATGGAAAGTAATTTACTAGCTGTCGAGGAGCAAGTAACGATCATCAATAAAGGCGGAAGTGCCTTAAAAGAAATCGTGGAGAAAGTTGTCGAAACTGAAGAAGGTGTCGAACAAATGAAAGTGGCATTTACACATGTTAACGACAACTCCCTAGATGTGCAACAAGCCATTCAAGATATTTCTCGCATCATCGAGGACGCTGCAGCAGCTACAGAAGAGATTGCCGCAACCTCAGAAGAGCAATATGCGACTGTTGCCGAAATTACACAAAGCTCAGATGAGTTATCATCAATTGCTGATAAATTACAAAATGAAGTGAATAAATTTAAGTTTGAATAAATCCCCAAACAAGAAAAGAAAAATGGAGGCGCTATAGGATGAATCAGAAGAAAATTGCAATGAATATTGACACAAAGGCTGATTATATTGTGATTGCGTTTACAGGCGATTTAGAATACGGGATGATTGAAGAAATAAAGTCAGAGCTGCAAACACTTAGCTTAGACACAAAACACGGATACATTATCGATATGCAAAGGGTAACAAATATTGATAGTACTGGATTCGGTATGATCGTTAATTTTGCTAAGAAGGTGTCTGTAAAAGATAAGAAAATCGCCATTATTGTCGTCGATGATTTCATTCGCAACTTATTCGCTATTTCACAGGTTGATAAAGTATTCCCTATTGCCGAAAGTGAAGAACAAGCAAGGAAGATTATTAAAGAAGATTGGCTAGGTGAGCTATCACTTAACGATTATTAATCTCTATAATCATAATAAAAGGTGTATTCCTATTAGACGGAATACACCTTTTTATGTTGTTAAAAAAAGAAGAAGTCAACGGTAGAAATAGCAACTTTGCAAGGCGAGAGGTTGATTTCCGTTCCGCCAGCGTCCTTTCCAGGGGGGCGTCCGATGAGCCGCTAAATCCCATAGGAGTGACGCTATCAACCATTCTCCAAAGTGTCTTTACCTCATAGTAGCATAGTGATCAAATCACCCATTATCTGGATTCTTAGAGGGGATAGGCTCTTATTTTCAATGCGGTGAAGTGCTGAGTGACAACACCTCTTCATAAAGAGTAATGAACTCCTTTACTTTATTTGAAAACCTTTACTAAAAAGATTGAGATTTTTTGGGTTGGTGTGGAAGGCTTCTTGACTCCCGTGGGTTAACGAGACAGGTGAGCCCCTACACGGAGGAAGCTGCTAGCACTCGCCCACAGGAAAGCAAGTAGCCTTCAATAGAAATCCATTTCTACCTTTCTATTGGCTGTTATGTTTTTAACACTAAGAGAAGGTATTTTTCCTATGGCAGAATATACCTTTTCTTTAATACTGCAGTAGCATATTAACAAACACAACTAGAATGATAATCGGTACAACAACTAGCATTAACATACGATATGTCGAATAATAGCCTTGTCCCATTTGACTACCCGTTAGCAATTCTCTCTTCACAAAATCTTTATCCACTACATAGGCAATAAAAATAGCAATGAATAAATTCCCTAGCGGAAGCATGATATTCGACACTAAAAAATCGGTTGCATCAAAGATACTTTTCTCAAAAATCATTATATCCGATAAAACACTCGAAGAAAGTGCTGCTGGAATAGCTGCAATAAATACGACTATACCAAGTAAAAGTGTCCACATTGGACGGGATTTCTGACTATGCTCCATAAATGCCGCGACGATAATCTCATATAAACTAAATGATGACGTTAATGTAGCAAATAAAAATAGCAATAAAAACATGGCTAAAAACACTTCACCAAATGGCATTTGACTAAATGCTGTTGGTAGCACCATAAATAGCAAACCTGGACCCGCTGCTGGCTCTAAATCAAAGGCGAACACAACAGGGAAAATCGCTAAACCTGCTAAAAATGAAACAAGCACAGTTAACAGCACTACAGAACCCGCTGAATTCGGAAGACTGACATCTTTTTTTAGATAAGAGCTATATGTAACTAAACAAGAAAAGCCTACTGCTAACCCAAAGAACGATTGCCCTAGGGCTTCTAATAATGCCTTACCCGTAATATTCGAGAAATCAGGCCATAAGAAGAATTTTACCCCTTCCATTGCCCCATCTAATGTAACTGCACGCACAACAAGGACAATGAACATTATGAAAAGTAACGGCATCATCCATTTATTGGCCTTTTCAATCCCATTTTGTACACCTAATGAAATCACAAGTACGTTGGCTAATGTAAACAACACTAGACCAACTAGCGTAATCCAAGGCGTGCCTATAATTTTTCCAAATAATTCAGTTGGATCTACTGCTGGATCAATTACCGCGCCAGCTACACCTAGCCCGCTATAAATAAAGATCCAACCTCCAACTACGCTATAAAAAGTTAATAATAAAAAACAGCCTAGCACGCCCATTCGACCAATCCAAGCCCAGCCTGGCTTAGTTGGAGCAATTTTTTTATACGCTGTTACAGCCTCGGATTGTGTACCACGTCCTAAAACATACTCGGACAATAACATCGGTAGTCCTATTAACAAGGTAAATAACACAAAGATAAGGAAAAATGCTCCTCCACCACTTTGTCCTGTTACATAGGGAAGTTTCCAAATTGCCCCTAGTCCGATCGCCGCACCAGCTGATGCTAAAATAAAACCTAATTTACTAGACCATTGTCCTTTTTTTCCACTCATCTCTTCAAACTCCTCAAACATTCTAAACTCTTCTCTATTTTACATGAAAATATAGCTTTCGACTAGGTTATAATTATAAAGTACTAGTTAGCTTTTTTACCCCATTACTTTTTTCTATATTTATCCGTTAGTTTTGCCTTTCTATTCTTCACACCTTTCCCTATCCATCATTCCTTCCAACAAAAAACCTCAGGTATGTTCACCCGAGGTTAGTAAAAATTATTTTGTTATATAGATAGAACGCTGGCGGTCGATCCACTTGCGCATAGTTGTAAATAAAAACGCCATAATAGCCGTTAATAAAATACCTTTCACAATGTTAAATGGTAAAATCCCAGCGATAATCATTTTATAAAGTGAGTCACCTACAACAGGTTCCATTCCTAAGAAGTATGTGTACATCGGTAAAAATACTGCGTAGTTTAAAATACTCATCCCTACTGCCATTACGACTGTTCCAGTCGCTAAACCTCCAACAAGACCAGCAATTGTTTTAAAGCGATTAAAAATAAGGCTTACAGGCAAAATAAATAAAATACCTGTTGCAAAGTTGGCAATATGACCTACTGGCACACCTGTTGGCGTTCCAGAGAAAATCCAATCCAATACATTTTTAAATAATTCTACTAAAATACCAGCTACAGGCCCCATTGTGATGGCTGCTATTAATGCAGGCATATCACTAAAGTCGACTTCCAAGAATGCTGGGAATGGTGGAATTGGGAAATTAAAAAGCATTAATAAAAACGAAATACTGCTCAGCATGCCAATCGTAATAAACGATTGAAGTTTAACATTTTTCTTCATAGAAAACTCTCTCCTCTTTGCTGATTCAATCTCGCAAGAAGAAAGGTGACGATCTTTCAATTGTTAGCACGAAAAAAACCCTTATGCATAAAGAGCACAAGGGAGAAAGGCATGACGAATAAGCGTCAATTTAAACTATTTTTGAGCACTGTTTAAAAAGCCATACAAAAAAAGCGCTCGGTCATAGTTTATTTCATAACAATGAATGACGATCGTACCTCCATCTTCTCCCATCCAGACTTTAACTGTCGGCCTCGGAATCACACCAAGTCAGCCATGCAAATAAATTTGCACAGGTCGCGGGCTGAAGAGCGAAGCATAAACCATTCGAGTTAATGGAAACATTAACGGTTCACCACTCTATTACCGCCGGTCGGGATTTTCACCCTGCCCCGAAGATGAATCATATTATTTTATACTACAACCTTACTATAATTAATTATTAAGAAAAAGTAAATAGTTCTGCTTAAAAAATTCCGATTAGATTTGTAAGTATTGTAAAAATGGAGCATTCCATGTTACAGGAATGCTCCATTTTTGATTTTGACTAAGGCATATATTGTTTATTTGGCCCCACAGGCTTTGGCAAATACGTTTTTAAATCGAATCCTTCCCAGCTTTCTTGGACCACATTATCCAAGCGTAATTGTTGGTCAAAGCTAGCAGCAGTTAACATCATAGCTTCAATTAATTGGGTAGCGCGAATTGGCTCCATCGATGCTAAATCTAAGGGAATATCGAATGTTACGACTACACCTTCTGCTTCCTCTTTCACGGTATATGTTACGTTTTCAGGAACGACTGTTACATAAACATCATCATTTTTGTTTTTCATTAGTGTAAGTGCCTCTGTAACATTAGCAAATGTCTGACGGAAATCTGGTGACAGATATTCTGCCCCACTACCATCTTGGTATAAATAATAATTAAAATGCTTGGCGTTTGTTAATGACATAGCTTGACTTGGCTCACCCTCTTGAGAAAACTCATAAGGTGTGCCATCTTCATTTTGAATCTCAACTTCCGTATATTCAGAATCCGAGAAGGTATCCTCTAAAGTCCCTTTGTACTCATTAACGGTAGCTGACGCAACATCATAGTCATTGTCCTTTGGTAATACGTGGACAAGCTTGTCTTCCTTCTCCTTCAGTTCACCTTTAAAAGGATGATAATCCGTAAACCCTTTGGCTTCTTCATCTATTTGAGGAGCATATTTTTCATACATCTGTAGGGTAGAAGGCTTTTCTGTTCCAAAATCAGTTGCTACACGCTCATTTGGTATCACATATGTCATTGGAACACTTTCTGCATCGCGTCCTGCCAAACCAATACGGAAAACGACAGCATCTTTCACATCTTCCTCATAGACAGACGACCGTAAAGATAACATACGCTCATGCTCCGATACAATACTGGATTGAAGTGCCTCATCCTGGGTAGCTGCCTCTTTAGCAGAACGATCTTCCTGTAACGTAGAGTAATTAGCCGTTTCTGGCGTACTAGCTAGATCTTTTTGGCTAGCGTCATTATTCATGAACATGAAGCCAACGAGTACCGTTATCGCGAAAACTGCTGCTACACTCGTAAAAATCGGCATTTTTCGGAACTTAAATCGTGATGGTCGTTCATCTTGAATCAAAGATTTACTTGCTTGTTGTGCTTCTTCATTCTCTATAGGTTGTTGTATCGCTTCTTGTAGGTGACTATTATCCTGCAAGCGAGCATCTGCCATTAACCGATTTAATATTTCTTCTTTTGAACGGCGGTCAGAAAGCTTAGGGGCATTGTTCAAGACATGTTCAAGCTGTTCATCATCAAATGGCTTATGTGTCATTGCCGTTTCGCCTCCTGTTCTCTAATCGGCTGTAGCTGTTGCCTTAAAAATTTAATGGCTCGATGCTGGGTCGTTTTTACCTTAGCTTCTGTCCAATCTAGTATTTGCGCTGTTTCTGCAATCGATAAATCTTGAAAATAGCGCATAATAATGACCATTTTTTGGTCTCCTGTACAGTTTTCAAGTGCTGATTCTACCTGCATAAATTCATCACTGGCCTGTAGCATATCTTCCGGTGATGGCGTGGTTGAATGGAGCTGTTCCGTTTCCCAGTCAAAGAAATCATGTGAATGCTTTTGACGTACAGCTTGCTTTCTAAAATGATCAATTGCTACATTTTTAGCAATAGCAAATAGCCAAGTTTTCTCACTACTATTGCCTGCAAATTGATCGTATGAGCGCAACACTCGTACATAAACTTCATGTGCTAAATCTTCGGCAAGTGTACGGTTTTTTACTAAATATATTAAAAACTGAAACACGTCTTGGTGATATGCATCGTATAGTCGATGGAACACGGAGTCATTCAAAGCACTCCACCCCCGTTCTATAATATTTGTCGTCTTACATTCATAGAAGTTACAGCCAATTAATAGCAATACTTGTTATTAATCGAACGGTAAATAAAACGTGAAGGTCGTACCCTCTTTCAACACACTGTCTACCATAATATTACCTGAGTGTGCCTTCACAATATTTCTAGCAATGGCTAAGCCGAGACCAGTTCCACCCTTGGAACGAGTACGTGCCTTATCTGCTTTATAAAAACGTTCAAAGACATAGGGTAAGTCCTCTTGAGGAATGCCATGTCCTGTATCTTGAACAGATATTTTAGCAAATGTCGGCTCCTGCTCTACTTTTACAGTCACAGACCCTTCATCTGTATGTCTCAGGGCATTGTCAACTAAATTTGTAAGCACTTGTTCAATGCGATCCTCATCTATATTAATCATGGCCTCGTCATTAAATTCACTCTCAAACAGCAGACGAACGTGCTTTTCTTTTGCTACCTGTGCAAATTTTTGTGTAATACGTTCAAAAGTAGAATTAATTGGTAATTCATCTTTATAAAGAGTCATATGCCCTGATTCCATACGTGCCAAATCTAATAAATCTGTCACAAGGCGACCCATTCGCTTCGATTCATCATAAATAATTTTGGTAATCTCATTTCGCTCTTCCTGATCCTGAATAAAATCGTCATCCATTAATGCTTCTGAGTAACCTTGAAGCATGGCAATCGGTGTCCGAAGCTCATGAGAGACATTCGCAATAAAATCCGATCTTAGTTTTTCTAAGCGATGCTGTTCAGTCATATCACGAATAACAGCGACAGCACCACGTATCATTTCCCCACTATAAAGAGGACTAATGGTAAATGTATAATAGCTGCCATCCATTTCAATTTCCTCTTCTAGTTTATCCTCAAACATCAGTGCATGATCAAGCATATGATACAGCTCAGGTGGAATTGGTTTAGCACTTTGGGAGCCTTTGTTGACAAACCATTTTTGCATCAGACGTTCGGCTGGTGGATTACTTAATAATATTGTACGATCTCTATTAAACGTAATCACTGCATCTGTCATAGATGTCAAAATATTAGAAAGCTGTTCGTTTTCTTGATTGATAACCTCTAAATTATGCTTTAATTGACGGCCCATTTGGTTGAAGGCAACGGCAAGCTGACCAATTTCGTCATTTTGGGTAGTAGGCATTTTCGCTTCAAAATTCCCTTTTGCAATTTCAAAAGCTAATTCACGCATTTTTCTTAATGGCGAAGTTATACGTGAAGAAAGGAAGAATGCGAAGAATGTCGTCAACACAAATGCTATGAAGGCTGCTAAAAAGACAATTTTCGTAGTTTCCTTAGACGTTTTATGTAGCGCATCTGGGCTTTGGTAGATGAAGACAGCTCCATGTACTGCATTTTCAACATTTAGGGGAAAACCAAGTACGACATAAGATTCCATCTTTTCTTGATCAGTTGAAGAAGGCATCATCATTTCTTTAATAATCGGCTCATCTGATTGAAACACTTCATGAAAAGATTTATTGGCTAATATAGTATCTTGTATTTCTTTTTTGTTGACACCCTCTTGCATCGCAAAGGACACTTCAACATGACTGATAGCGATCAATGCATTGGTTCCTGTAGGTAAAATATCTTTTAATAATTCAGAGGTAGATTCGGCTGTTTCATTGTCATCTACTATACTTGCTACCGTTGCTGCTGTTTGTCGCAATGAAATTTCTGCTTGCTGCATATGGTAATTTTGAAGAAATTCAAGCATTAATACCGTGAAAACAAATAATACAAATGAAACGAGAAGCAATATGGTTACCCATAGCTTCCCGACAACACTATTCCATATTCTATTCATTGACAACCTCAAATTTGTATCCAACGCCCCAAACCGTCACAATCATTTTAGCAGCGTTTTCAGAAACTCGGTTGAGCTTTTCACGTAAACGTTTTACATGTGTGTCTACTGTGCGTAAATCACCAAAGAAGTCATAATGCCATACCTCTTTTAGTAGTTGTTCACGGTCAAATACTTTGTCTGGCGATTTCGCTAAAAAGTACAGCAATTCATACTCTTTCGGTGTTAAATTAACCTCAATGCCTTCTGCAGTCACACGATGTGCATCATGGTCAATCATTAAGTGTTGGAACACCACTAAATCTTTTGAAGAAGATGCATTAGTCGTTGGTGAGAAAGCCTGTGAACGACGTAAAATAGCCTTCACACGTAACACAACCTCACGAGGACTAAATGGTTTTACGATATAGTCATCTGCACCAAGCTCAAAGCCTTGTACACGGTTCGCTTCTTCGCCTTTGGCAGTTAATAAAATAATTGGTGTTGCTGCGCGCTCTCGAATTTCTGCACACACTTCTAGCCCATCTTTTTCAGGCATCATAATATCAAGTAAAATACAGTGATACTCTTTTTCTAAAGATTTCTCGATCGCTTGTTCTCCATTTTCGGCCTCGTCAACAAGGTATCCTTCTCGCTCAAGATACATTTTTAATAAGCGGCGAATACGATCCTCGTCATCTACTACTAATACTGAAATATTTTCTGACACTTTCACGATCCCTCTCTTCCATCTTTCTCTAACTTCTATTGTACATGGTGTGACACATATTGAAAAGAAAAGAAAGCCTCTTCGCTACAGCGAAAAGGCTTGTTGCTTCACAGGTTACGCGTAGGAGTGTAAACCTGCAAGAATTAAGTTAACAGCAATTAGGTTGAATAAAATAATCCCAAAACCAATTAGTGCTAACCAAGCAGATTTTCGACCTTCCCAGCCTTTTGATAGACGTAAATGCAGGAATGCTGCATAGAATAACCATGTAATAAGAGCCCATACTTCTTTTGGATCCCAACCCCAGAAACGACTCCAAGCAATTTGTGCCCAAATCATCGCAAAGATTAAAGCACCAAGGGAGAATACAGGGAAACCAATCAGCACTGAACGATAACCAATTTCATCAAGTAATTGTAAATTGACACGTTTAACAAGTGGTTGGAAAATGGCACTAATTCGACGGCGAGCAATTAAACGAATTAATAAATACAACACAGATCCTACCAATAATGACCAAACAACGGTTGTTAATTTTTTAGCATTAATTAACGCTGGCATTTCTACTAATGGCGACATGCCATGTTCTTCTATCACTTCATATTCATTCATACCGAATACTGGAGGTAAATTGTAAATAATTTTACGAGTAGTACCTTCTTTATCCACATAATTATAGCTAGACTCATAATCCATAGCACTAAATGTAGATGTTACCGCGACAAATCCAACAACTACTACAAGACAGTACATAACGGCTTCTAACCAAAAACGTTGTTTAGAGGGCTTTGTTAAATCTACTACTTTTAATAAGTAAATAAGTCCTGCCACAGCACTAATGGCTAAAATAGATTGCCCTAATGCTGCTGTAATAACGTGAATTGTTAACCAATGACTTTGTAATGAAGGCACTAATGGACTTACTTCTTTCGGGAACATTGCTGCATAAGCAATAATCAAAAGTGCAACAGGCAGTGCCACTAATCCAAGTGCAGTCAAACGATAAATAAAATAAATTAAGATAAACGCGCCGACAATGAACATACCAAAGGCAGTTGTAAATTCGAACATATTACTTACTGGCGCATGTCCTGTATAAATCCAACGCGTAATAAAATAGCCAAGTTGTGATAGGAAACCAATAATAGTAACCACAATGGCAAGCTTGCCCCATTTGCCAGTATTTTTACCAGTAGCATTACCTTGCTTAATTGAACCACCAAATAATAATGTCGCAACTAGATAAGCAATAAACGCTACAAATAGTAAGTTTCCACTTAAGTCAATCAAACTCATAAGGTGTTGTCACCTTCCTTTTCTTTAATGCCACCATTAGTGGACTCTTCGCCAGCCTCATCTTTCTCTAACTGATCTTTATACGGAGGCAATGCAGCAAATGTTGTAACAGCATCTAAATCCTTTTTCATGCTGAACATATTTTTGTTGACATGGGCAGCCATTAACACACGGCCGTCTGGTTCCACTTGAAGCCATAAACGACGATGATTCCAGTAAGAGCCAATGGCAACACCGATCATAAAGATGACCCCACCAACAAACAGAATAGGGATGGTACTATCTTTTCGCACCGTAATACCTGACATATCACGCATCTCTGCACTAGCAAATTTCATTCTGTATTTATTTTCACCCAGTGGTTCTAAAGGAGGCTGCATAATTTCAACAAAGCTTACTTCTCCTTCAGGAGTTTCTGGTGTAGTCATTTTAAATAAAAATGCAGGATTATTTGGAATAGACGTTTTAGTCTGAGGTTCTCCATTTTCAAATCCATCAAAATCAGGTGTATAGACAAGAATTTGAACGGATGAACCATTCCCTAAATCATATTCTTTTTTAGGATTTGTTAAATCAATCTCTACCTTACCTAATGATTTCTCTGTCGTCTTATTAATTAATTCAAAGTTCATCTGTTTTAATTCATTTAGACGATAATCCATCTGGTAAAGAGCAAAGCCATCTTCTTTCAAAGGATGGTTTACACGAATAGAATAGTCTTTTACTTTTTCTAGATTTTCCGTATCCCCAGGCAATGCGTCTTCAGGTTGCTTGTAAAGTGTAATATCGGTCTGGAAGTTTTTAGCCACTACATTCACACCCTGTTTAACTTGCTCACCTTGAGGTGTATTATCATGTGTTTCTAAAATAAAGTCACGGTTTTCAATGAAATAGCCTTCCATTCCAGTGATAGCTCGTGTTTCACCTTCACGCACCCATATCGATTCATCAACATAGAAGCCTGGAACTAGACGTAGCATGACCCCACCTAAAAAAATGATGAGACCTACATGGTTTATGTACGGACCGTAACGAGAAAAGCGTCCTTTTTCAGCTAAGAGAGCGCTACCATCTCGACGAACAGAATACTTCATCTCAGTCATTTTTTGAGCCACTTTATCAAGCGTTTCTTCCGCACTCGCTGACACTTGTCCTTCTGCAACAATGCGCTGACGCTTCATAAAGCTTTCATGTCTTTTAACACGTTGATTCTTTAATGATTTATAAAGTGGAATGCCTCGGTCAAGACTTGCCACTATAATTGATACTGCTAGCATACCAACTAAAATCTGGAACCACCATGAGCTATATAAATCCGAAAGCCCCAACGTATAATAGATTTTACCGAATGTACCATATACGTCTGCGTAATAAGCCCCCTTCTCCATATCAGAAGCTTTTACGTAAAACTCTTGCGGTAGTAATGTTCCGACTGAAGCAGCAATTAATGTGATAATAATTAAGGATATACCAACTTTAACACTTGAGAAGAAATTCCATATTTTATCAACAAATGATTTGTTATATGTTTTGGAACGAATGGCCATACCATCATAGCGCATATCAACAACTTTATTTTGTTTTTCTTCTTCGGTTAAAGGACGACCACATTTCTCACAAAGCTTCGTGCCGTATGGATTACTATGACCACAAGCACAAATGATTTTTTCCATCGTCATTTACTCCTTATTTGGCTTCACTAATTCCATGTACGAAGCAATATCTTTCTCCGTCATTTCACCTGTAATAATTTTGGCCACTTTGCCTTCTGGATCAATTAACACTGTTGCAGGTAATTGTCCTACATTATAAGCAGTCATAACACTTTTTGTTTTGTCGATAACTACTGGAAATGACAACCCATATCGATCGACAAAATTCTGTACTTCAAAATCTGTTTGAGCAATATTGACAGCTAATGTTTGTACACCGTGATCTTTAAATTCTTGATACTGATTGTCCATTGCGGGCATTTCCTTCTCACAAGGCTTACACCAAGTTCCCCAGAAATTTAAAAATACCCCTTGCCCTTTATAATCCGACAATTTATGTTTTTCACCGTTTAAATCTACTAACGTGAAGTCAGGTGCCTCAGAGCCTACTGCTACTAACTCTACTTTTTCCTTTGTTGCTGTTCCATATACTGTGTACCCGATTGCCAACGCTAACACAGCTAAAATGACAGTTCGCAGTACAAGACGTTTTTTCTTTTTCTCCAAGTTAATAAACCCCCTATCAATTACGGCTTGCGTTGCTTTTACATATTGAAGAAACAAATAGAACTTTTTCACTCTATATACGTCTATAAATATGTAAAATCTTCTTTCACATTGACGTCAACAATACCGGATTAAATGTGTTACAGCTTTTTTGAACAAACTGCTACTAGGTGTACTATTCTCACCTATTATAGCAAAATGATACAAAAACACTTAGCTATTAATTATGAATGATTTATGAACGATTTCACCACAAAGAAAGTGTAAACATCCAAATACCTCTATTGGTATCCACACTTTCTTCTGGCAACATTGCATTAATCAAGCTTTCCTGTTTCTGCTAACACACGTAGTTGCTTTACTTCATGCTTTGATAATTCACGGTATTCTCCTGGAGCAAGACCAAATAAATCTAAAAAAGCAAAGCGTTCGCGTTTTAATTTAACAACGGGTGTTCCAATCGCTTCAAACATACGACGAACTTGGCGATTGCGCCCTTCATGAATCGTGATTTCACAAATAGCTTTGCCCGCTTTTTCATCGAAAGATGTCATACTTACCTTAGCAGGTGCTGTCTTTCCATCCTCTAATTTGATCCCTCGTTGAAGCTTTTTAAGCCCTTCAATTGTTGGCACTCCTTTGACACGAGCGATATATGTTTTGTCAATTTTAAATTTCGGATGTGTCAACATATAGGAAAATTCTCCATCATTTGTCAATAGCAATAATCCAGATGTATCATAATCAAGACGACCAACTGGGAAAATACGTTGCGGAATATGATGAAATAAATCTGTGACAGTTTTGCGTCCTTTATCATCTGTAACTGCAGAAATTGTTCCACGTGGTTTGTAAAGTAAGAAATATACCTTATCTTCTTTTTCTAGTTTTACACCTTCTACTTCAATTGTATCGGAATTAGATACCTTTGTTCCTAACTCACGAACCACTACACCATTTACTTTAACTTTACCTTCTAAAATCAATTGCTCTGCCTTGCGCCTTGACGCAACACCTGCATAGGCAATGACCTTTTGTAATCTTTCCATTTTTTCACCTCTAGTTTTCTTTCACATTGACACGTTCGTCATCATTCGATTTCGATCCAATGAATAGGGTTATTTTTCCCGCTAATCTGTGAAAATTATGTCATACTTTTAGACATTATTAAAGAAAAACAAATTTCACATTTTTTAATTGAGTATTCCGACTAATTTCTCGTTCGTTAATTTCTTAACAATTGAACCGAGATTTTGTTTTGTTTACTAGCAGTATACTCATTTGATAATCATGCGAATCGATTGTAAAGTGTTTATTTTGACACAAAAAAAGCTACCATTCGGCAGCTTTTATCTGTATACATTTTCAATTGTTAGGCCACGTTGCTTTAACTCATTGGCTATATAGTTTTTAGCCAGTACCATGTTGCCTGCCAAAGGTTCCTCCATTGTGGAACCATCTTGAAATGTAAAAACCAGATGATCAGGCTTTGTCACACCACTTTTTTCTAGATTAACCTGCTCAACTTTCACTATTTCTTCCCACTCAACAAAATTTACTTTTAAACTAAAAAATGGATTCATATGAATACCTCTTGAATCTATCCATTTATAAGTATTAAAGCTTAATGCGATGAAACCTAAGGCAATTAATAAGGAAGTAGATACTAGACCACGTTTTATATTCTTTCTTTTTTTCGTTTTAGGTATGATCAAATAATTGATTAGTAGTACGAGGGCCATGACAAATAAAGAGACCATAAAGATAATATAAGCATTAAAATAAGGTGCAAAATAATAAAATTCATTAGGTCGATATAGTATCTCTTGAATTGGATATAGAAGAATGACAGGCACAATTAAACTTGATAAGAATAAGATAATGATTAGCCCAAATTGAATTTGCCTACCATTACTTTCCATTGAAGCTTTCCTCAATTTCCTCACCCCCTTTTTTCGAAAATTAAGAATTTTAAATTCATTATCATTTTACCAAATTTAACATCAATTGATCAAATAATGTAAAAAATCAGCAAATCGTTTTTAACGATCCGCTGATTCAACTTTTACTGGCGTTGCATAAATCCGTTCTTCTCCTATAAAGATAGACAAGACTGCTTCTTGGCGTTTCCTTGAAACATGTAATACTTGCCTCACCTGTTCTTTTTCCTCTTTATTTAACTGTAGTCGAACGGGCTCTTGTAAACGAATAGCCAACTTTTTATTGACATTGTATTTACCCTTTTTCACTACTGTTTCAAGACTATAATCTTGCCATACTTTATTGGATAAGCCTCGATGTACATTCCAATCATCTGATTCATTTAATGTGACGACAACGCAGATTTGCCCGTCCTTTTGAAAGGCCGTTGCAAGTGTTCGTCCAGCGACCTTAGTAAAGCCCGTTTTTCCAGCGAAAGCAGTACCAGTGGCTGACTTTAAGGAACTAACAGGCTGTTCTGTCTCATCATCTATATCTGCTGCCATTCCTGAACCCTCTCTTAATAGACGGTGTTTATTTTCCCATAACATTCCGTTTACTGTATTTGCCCGATAAAGTACCGTTGAAGCGATTTTCTCAAATGTTTTATTTTGCAACGCAAGTCTTAACATCTCAGCAGTATCTCTTGCAGACGATAAATGCTCATCATGATGAAGACCAGAAGGATTCATAAAGACGGTATTGGTAAGACCTGCAATAACAGCTCTTTCATTCATTAATTTGACAAAACCCTCTACAGACCCTCCTACATGTTCGGCTAAAGCTGTTGCAGCATCATTGCCAGAACGTAGCATTAAGCCATACAATAACGTTTCAACTGTCACCGTTTCACCAGCCTGTAGGTAAATAGAGCTCCCCTCAGCCATAGCAGCCTTAGGGGATATAACGACTTCATCCTGCAAGTCACTATTTTCAATTGCCACAAGTGCTGTCCAAATTTTTGTGAGGCTAGCAATAGGTAATCGTTCATCGCTATTGGATCCAATTAAAAGTCGACCTGTATCGCCATCCAAGACAGCATAGCCGCTTCCTCCTCTTGCAAAGCTAGTCTGAGGAAGCATTACCATTAACACAATGATCATAAACAGTGTTAAACGAAATAACCGAAGCAACGAGCCACTCCTTATTCAATGTGATAGGAAATTATAGATTTAAATTTATGTTGAAGGCTACGCATTATACCTAACCATTATTTTGCTCCGCTAAAAGTCTCTTGGAACTTCGTCATAAATAAATCTGTTTCTTGTTCTGTATCAGCAAGGTCCTCTTCAGGTAGAGGAGGCATTTCTTCTATACTATTTAAGCCAAAATAGTGTAAAAATTCTTTTGTTGTTCCATATAAGATGGCACGTCCAGTCCCTTCTGACCGTCCTACCTCTTTAATTAATCCTCGTGAAACTAATGTTTGGATTGGTCGTTCACACTTCACACCGCGCAAATCTTCTATTGCTACACGTGTAATGGGCTGTTTGTATGCCACGATCGCTAACACTTCAAGGGAGGCTTGAGATAAGGATTGTGCGGTTGGATTTTCTACTAATCTTTGAATCGTATCGGCAAACTCAGATTTTGTAATGAGCTGATAAACGCCTGCAATTTCTTTCACCGTGATTCCTCTTGTTAAATCTTCTTCGTAGGTTTCTCTCAATGTATTCATTGTTTGCAGAATCAGCTCTTCCTGCTCTCCTAAGAGTTGTGAAAGTTGTTTAATCGTTAAGCCATCATCTCCCACAACAAATAATAAGGCTTCAATTCTACTCTGTAACATCAAAGTTTTCGTCATCTTCCCATTCCTCCTTCTGTAAGGTAACCGTTAATTCTTCAAAGTTACCATCTTGCTCTACGATGACGACCTGACGTTTCATCAGTTCAAGTAGGGATACAAACGTCAGAATAAGTGTTGGCTTATCTTCATAGGGAAAAAGCTCGAAAAATGATGCACGTCCACCTGTTAATCGTAAAGAATCCACAACAGAGCGCATTTGATCTTTTACTGATCGCTCCTGCCTTGCTACAGTTGTTTTTAATGGTTTCTTTAATTTTTTGCGACGCATCAATTTTTGAAATGCTCCAAGCATATCATAGATATTCACATTCAAATCAAATAAAGCCATCTGTTCTTCTGAGGCTAATCCTGTTAAATCAGCAGGTGGCCTCGTAAATACCTGTGCTCGGTCTGTTTCAAGCTCCTGCAAATTACTAGCTGCTTCCTTGTATTTTTTATATTCGATTAAGCGTTGCACGAGTTCTTCACGAGGGTCAGGGCCGTCCACTTCTAATTCTGCGTCCTCCATCTCTCCTTCGTGAATGGGCAATAACATGCGGCTTTTAATTGCCAGTAACGTTGCTGCCATTACTAAATATTCACTTGCTTCATTTAACTCTAATACTTGCATTGCATGTATATGGTCGATATATTGTTGTGTAATTTCAGCCATTGGGATATCATAGATATCAATTTCCAATCTGTGAATTAAATGCAATAATAAATCAAGAGGCCCTGAAAAGGCTTCTAATTTTACTTCATAAGACATTATTTTACCACCCTGAGATTCTATGTTCTTTTAGTATAGTGGAAAGGAGTCCAAAATGCATCCACAGCATCATACTTTATTTATAGATTACTGTGCCTATTTTAATGGCAATCAAGATTTTTTTGAATGCCATGAAGTGCTAGAGGAATATTGGAAGGAAATTGCACCTGGCGATAAAATGCATCCGCTTGTCGGCTATGTGCAGCTGGCAACAGGTTTCTATCATTGGCGACGTGGTAATAATACTGGTGCTAAACGAATTTTAGAAAAAGCACTTCATAACTTTCAAGAAAATGAAGGGCATGTTTTTTTCCAAGAAATTGATTATCTTGAACTCCTAACACAAATAACAAAAGCTATCACTTCGATTGAAATGGGCAAGTCCTTTCAAACTTTCCAGCTTCCTCTCTCACCTCACTTGCTGGATTTAGCCCTAGCACGTATAAAGCTTTTGCCATCAAATAGCTCAAATTATCTTCTTCATAAACATATGCTTCGAGATCGCTCACATATTCTTGCAGAGCGACAAGAAAGCAAACAAAGAAAAAGCAGACGTTGTTAATCGTCTGCTTTTTCATCGATACAATGAATACATTTTTGAACAAAACTACGTGTTTCATCTGTAGCACGCACACTTTCATATTGGCCAAGTTCCGCCACTTCTTGAAGCATCTCCGTTGCTACGCCCTCTCCCCTATAGGAAGGGATCACCGACACGTGCTGGATTGTGGCTATATTATGCTCGTCAACAACAAGCCCTACAATGCCAACATATTCATCATTCTTTTTCCATAAGTATAAAACCCAATTATCGTCATTTTCATAGGAGTGGATGGTTTCTGTAAGCTTTTTTACGTCTTTTTCGTTAGGCATAAATGAAAGTAGCCCCATTGCTATTTTCTCTAAAGCTTTTTTATATCGAATTAACATATTTGTCTATTCCCTCTTTTTCTAGCTGTACATAATCTTTGACTATCCTACACGATTTGTACTTTTACCGCAAGCCAATTTCTGTCTTACGAACCAGGTCCGAGAATACCTTTCGACGCCAACACCCAATAGACTACGCCCCATAATAAAATAAATGTTGTAATGGACGCTAGTAATACCCACTTATTTTTCCTCAAATTTACTCACCCTTTTTTAAAGTTAGCGGGAGATCGTTTTGCACAATATCTTCATAACTTTCGCGGCGAATAGCTAGTTGATGCTGTCCATCCTCTACAAATACAACTGCAGGTCTTGGCACACGATTATAGTTACTAGCCATCGAATAACCATACGCACCTGTACAGAAGATGGCTAACACATCACCTGAAGCAGCATCTTGTAGTTTAGCATCAATAATTAATTTATCGCCAGATTCACATAATTTACCAGCAACTGTATAGAGTTCATCTTTCGGCTCGTTCGCCTTACTTGCGATGACTGCCTCATACTTAGCGTCGTATAATGCAGGACGGATATTATCGCTCATACCTCCATCGACAGCAATATATTTTCGCACATCTGGCACAGTTTTTTGTGAACCGATTGTATAAAGAGATGTTCCTGCATCACCTACAAGTGATCGACCTGGTTCAATCCAAATTTCCGGCATCTTCAGTCCAAGAACAGTTGCTTTATTTTTGACAACTGTAATCATATCCTCTACATATACTTGTGGTTCAAGCGGTGCATCTTCTTCAGTATAACGAATACCAAAGCCCCCACCTAAGTTTAACACAGTACATGTAAATCCGTGAGTCTTGTTCCAATCAGAAATTTTGTCAATCAATTTTTCTCCAGCCAATCCAAAACCGGCAGTGTCAAAAATTTGTGAGCCAATATGGCAATGTAAACCAAGTAGCTCTAGGAATTCATGGTTAAATGTTTGTTGGAATGCTTCATCTGCTTGACCATTGTTTAAGTCAAAGCCGAATTTTGAATCTGCTTGACCTGTCGTGATGAAATCATGCGTATGTGCTTCAACACCTGGTGTAACACGTAATAATATACGCATTTTTTGCTGACGGCGCTCCGAAATATCTTTTAAAAGCTGTATTTCATAGAAATTATCTACAACAATACATCCAATCTTGGAGTCAAAAGCTAGCTCTAATTCAGCAATGCTTTTATTGTTACCATGAAAATGAATGCGCTCTGCAGGGAAACCTGCCTTTAAGGCAGTAAATAATTCGCCACCAGATACAACATCCAATGATAAATTTTCTTCTGCTGCTAATTGATACACCGCTACACATGCAAATGCTTTTGAAGCATAAGCTACTTCTGCTTTTACACCTAGTTTTTTAAACGTTTCGATAAAGCTGCGCGCACGCTTACGAATAAGTGCAGTATCATACACGAAAAGTGGTGTACCATACTCTTTTGCTAGCTCTAATGTGTCTACCTGTCCAATTGTTAAATGACCATCTTCAGAAATCGCTTGTGTTCCATATAAATGCATGTGCATCTCTCCCTTTTCACATCGTTCCATCTTGTTATTTTTACGGTTTGAAAGTGGAAGGGTTCTTTACTATATTAGAACCATTCCATCAAAAAATTATTTCCTTCACATATAAAAAAACAAATGTATAGTACTTGCTTTTTCTTGAATGAAAATAATTTTTGCAAAAATCACAAAATACTATATGTGAACTTTATCACATGAAAAAAACGAGTGCAACGGCTCCTATGATCTTTTTCGCTGTTTGGAAGCGACTACATAAGGTCTGAGTGCATCCGCTGTCATTGGGAAGCGAATAATGACGCGAAGCATTGCTGTTGGAAAGAATGGAACAAGCGGCCATAAATAAGGTGCCTGCATTGGTCGCAATGAACATAAATACGTAAACAATAAAAATAAACCAATAAATAACCCATTGACACCCCAGAGACCCGTCATCAGAAGTAGCAGTAACCTAAAAATTTTAATGGAGATACTAAGCTCATAGGACGGAATAATGAAAATAAGAATGGCTGCCACCGCTGTATAGAGAACCACCTCTGAAGAGAATAATCCAACATCAATCGCAATTTGACCAATGATTACCCCCGCAACCAATCCCATCGCAGTGGACAATGGTGACGGAGTATGAATGGCGGCCATCCTCAAAAATTCTATTCCAATATCTGCAATCAAAATTTGTAGTAATAAAGGTACATGCGATTTCTCCTCCGTACCTAAAAAGGAGAGGGCATCTGGAAGTAGGGATTCATTCGTTGCAAATACATACCACAATGGCAATAAAAGTAAACCCATTACAGAGCCAAAATATCGCATAAAACGTACAAACGTCCCTACTGTGGGTGCCTGACGATATTCCTCTGCATGCTGCAATAAATGAAACACTGTAACAGGTACTAAAATAACGGATGGAGAAGTATCGACTAATATAGCTATATGCCCTTCAAGTAGATGAGCTGCAGCAATATCAGGTCTCTCCGTATAACGTACAAATGGAACTGGGTGGAACTTTTGTTTAAAGAGCCATTCTTCTAATGATTTATCGGCCATCGTCAAGCCATCATGATTTATTTGTCCAAGACGCTGTCGTAAACTTTCGAGCATATCTTCATTGGCAACATCCTTCATAAACGCGATCGCCACGTCGGTTTGACCGATTTTGGATATTTTATGTAGCTCGAAACGTAGATTACTATTACGAATTCGCCTACGTATTAAGGCTGTGTTTTGAGAAATCCCTTCTGTAAAGCCATCCCTTGATCCACGGATAACTTTTTCATTATCTGGCTCTTCTGGAGAGCGTCCTGGATAGTTTCTAAGCTCTGCAACATAGCAATAGCCACTTTTAGTAATAAAGGTGACTTGTCCACTTAAAATGGCTAGTAAATAGGCTTTACGCTCTGTTTCTTCTGAACGTCCATGGAAATTAAAGTAAGACTCAAAATATTCCTTCTCATCCTCTACATCAATTTCAATGTCCTCATCTGGAAGCATGCTAGACAGCAACTGTGTTAAAGCTTCTCCATCTACAAGCCCACTAATATATGCACAAAGGACCGGCAAATCTTTGACAAATAAGTGTTTAATACCAACGTCAAACGATTCGCCGTCACCAAATTGTTCGATAAGAAAATCTTCGGCTTCTTCTAAGCTGTTAAATAATTTATTTGTCATGCTGTCACCATTTTCTTAGATGTCTTTTTTTATTACTTCCTGCTCCACTGTTGCACTAGTTGCCATCCAACTTTTCAGCTGGGCAAGGATTTTTTTCTCTAATCGGGAAACCTGTACCTGCGATATACCTAATCTATTTGCAATTTCAGTTTGCGTGCAATCTGAAAAATAGCGAAGATATATGATAGACTGCTCTCTTGGCTCAAGTCTCGTTAGTACTTCTTTTAATGGGATGTAATCAAATGGTTGCTCCGATTTTTCATCCTTCATTTGATCCATTAGTGTAATGGAATCACCCTCACTCTCATACAATTGCTCATGAAGAGAGGCAGGGTCTCTCAATGCATCGGATGCTGTAACAATTTCCTCTGTTGTCACACCAAGCACCTGAGCAAGCTCTTGAATGGTTGGTGGATGTTCGTTCTTTTTAATAAATTCATCTGTAGCATGACGGATTTTAAAATTGAGCTCACGAATAGAGCGGCTCACCTTCACCATACCATCATCCCTTAAAAAACGCTGAATTTCTCCAATGATCATCGGTACAGCATAGGTTGAAAATTTCACATCATAGGTTAAATCAAATTTATCCACAGATTTCATGAGCCCTATGCAGCCAATCTGGAATAAATCCTCAAGCTCAACACCTCTCGTTGTAAAACGTTGAACAATGGACCACACAAGTCTCGTATTGCCTTCTACCATTCGTTTACGAGCCTCATGATCGCCCTGCTGTGCGCGTGCAATTAAATCACGCATTTCCTCCTGAGACAATAGCTTATCGGACGACTGTTCTAACGGCTTCACGGGTTTAACCTCACATTACCGCTGTGCGAACTGTGTAAAATTTCTTCGTGAATGTTACAGTTGTTCCTTCTTGCCATTTTGATATAACTGTCAGCTGATCTGAGAAGCTATCCATAATCGTGAAGCCCATACCCGAACGCTCCATCATACTTTTTGTTGTAAATAATGGTTCCATTGCTCGACTAACGTCTTCAATTCCTATCCCTTTATCCATGACAGATACTGTCACAATATCATCCTCACGTTTAGCATGAACTGTCACAACACCCTTACCATCTTCTTCATAGCCATGAATAATAGCATTGGAAACTGCTTCTGAGACAACTGTTTTAAATTCTGATAGCTCATCAATAGTTGGATCTAATTGTGCAATAAAGCCTGTAACAGCTACACGCGCTAAAGCTTCATTTTCACTAATTGCCAAAAAAGTTAATGTCATTTCGTTATCCATTTACAATCCCCCTTACGCGATCAATCGCTTGTTCCTCTGTTGCATCCATCATCCACGGTCCTAAACCTGAAAATTGAAATACTTTTCGCATTGTTGGCGATGGATTCAATAATATAGTTCGCCCAGCAACTGCCTCTAACTCACGCATACGACCAAGCACTAATCCAACTCCCGAACTATCCATGAAAGATAGTCCTTCCAAGTTCCAAATGATGGTCGTCACAGTGCCTTGAAAAATTGCTGCAGAAATTTTCGCTCGAATTTGTTCAACGGCATGATGATCGAGCTCCCCAAACAAACGTATAACGACTGTCTCTCTTGTGACCATTTCTAATTGATAATGCATGAACATCGCCTCCTCCTCGTGCAATTCCACATTCAATAGATTGAATCCTTGTGGCTGACAGAACTAGTGCAAAGTCTTCCGAAATAGTGTCTAATCGACATACTTATAGCTTTTTAGGTTAAGTGCAGTATGGGATAAATCTACAATTTCTAAACGCTATCGAGCTCTAAATTTTGGCGATTCATCGAACGCACAAAAAAGCGAGAACCCTCATAAGTGAGGGCTCTCGCTAATAATCTTTATGCAATTGTATAAGCTTGCTGAATTTTATTAATTGTCTCTTCGTCAATTGGCTGATTTGAATACAAATAAGCAATCGTATCGCCATTATTAACATGATCACCTTTTTTGGCGATTAGCTGAATTCCTGCATCATAATCAAGCTTTGATTCCTTCGTTAAACGTCCAGCGCCTAGACTAACACTTGCTTCTCCAACTAATAAAGCATTAATCGTCTCCACCGTGCCCTCTGAAACCGCTGTCACTGCTACTTTATGAGCTGTGTCATTTTGAACAATATCAGAGACTACTCCTCCTTGCGCCACAATAAACTCCTCGAATTTTGCAGCTGCAGAGCCATCTGCTAGCACTCGCTTAACAGCAGCTGTCGCTTCCGATTCATTCACACCTGCCGCAATTTGGTACATCAAGGAAGAGATGACAACACATTCATCAACCAAATCTTCATGCGTTTCTTCCATACGTCCACTTAATAGGGCATAAGCCTCCACTACCTCAAGCTTATTACCAATCATTTTCCCTAAAGGATTATCCATATCACTGATGTGTGCGATGACTTTACGGCCAAGTTTTTCTCCAATAGCGGTCATTGTATCAGCTAAACGCTGTGCTTCTTCCTGCGTCTTCATAAACGCACCTGAGCCACATTTTACATCGAGGACTATACCATCGGCACCACTTGCAATTTTTTTACTCATAATCGACGCTGCGATTAATGGAATAGAATCGACAGTACCTGTCACATCACGTAATGCATATAATTTTTTGTCGGCTGGTACTAGATTACCTGTTTGTCCAGCAACGGCAATTTTATGCTGATTGACATTATCAATGAACTCCTGTGATGAAAGCTCTGTTTTAAAGCCCTGAATGGATTCAAGTTTATCAATTGTCCCCCCAGTAATCCCTAAGCCTTTACCACTAAATTTCGCAACAGGAATTCCTAGAGCAGCAATAATTGGCGTAACAACAAGTGTAACCTTGTCACCAACCCCTCCAGTTGAGTGTTTATCAATTTTAAAGCCTTCAATAGATGTTAAATCAATGACATCGCCTGATTCAATCATTGCCTTTGTTAAATAAAATGTCTCATCATCAGACATGCCTAGTAAACGTATCGCCATTAATAAAGAACTTGCTTGATAATCTGGGATAGAGCCTGTCGTATAGCCTTCAACAAAATACTGAATTTCAGCTTGAGAAAGCTCTAATCCTTGTTTTTTCTTTTCAAACAATTGAACCATATTCATACAAAAAACCCCCTTATTTCAAATCATGTAAGAAACTTTTACCGAATGGCGGTGCTTCTACATGAAAGTTTTCTGCAACTGTTGCTGCAATATCTGCAAAGGTTTCACGAAGCGCAAGTTCCGCACCACCTTTAAAACGTGGTGAATAGACAATTAGTGGTACATATTCGCGTGTATGATCTGTCCCTGGGAAGGTTGGATCATTGCCGTGATCTGCTGTAATAATTAGTAGATCGTCTTCTGACATTGCCTCTAGAATTTCTGGTAGACGTGCATCAAATTCTTGTAATGCCTGTCCATAGCCTAGAGGATCACGTCGATGGCCGAAATTGGCATCAAAGTCGACTAAATTTAAGAAGCTTAGACCACGGAAGTCACGACGTACAACTTCTGCAAATTGATCCATACCATCCATATTATTTTTTGTACGTACAGCATCTGTCACACCTTCACCATTGAAAATATCTGAGATTTTTCCAATTGCAATCACATCTAATCCCGCGTCCTTCAAAACATTCATTGTTGTACGACCAAATGGCTTTAACGCATAATCATGACGATTGGATGTACGAGTAAAGTTTCCAGGCGTACCCACAAATGGTCGTGCGATGACGCGACCTACTAAATATTCAGGCTGTAATGTTAATTCACGAGCAATTTCGCAAATTTTATATAACTCTTCTAGTGGAATGATTTCTTCATGAGCAGCAATTTGTAAAACAGGATCGGCTGATGTATAGACAATAATCGCACCTGTTTCCATATGCTCCTTCCCAAAATCTTCAATTACTTGTGTACCACTTGCTGGCTGATTGCATAGCACTTTCCGACCTGTACGTTTCTCTAGCTCATCAATTAGCTCTGCTGGAAACCCATCTGGATACACTTTAAATGGTTTATCAATATTTAACCCCATGATTTCCCAATGGCCAGTCATCGTATCTTTACCAACTGATGCTTCTTGCATTTTACCGTAGTATGCTTTAGGGTCAGTAGTTGCATGCATTCCATGCAATGGTTCAATATTCGCTAAACCAAATGACTCCATTACTGGCATTGTAAGCCCATTCATTTTTTCAGCGATATGTCCTAGTGTATGTGCGCCAACATCCCCAAATTTAGCAGCGTCTGGCGCTTCACCAATACCTACGGAATCCATGACAACAACATGGATTTTGTTAAAAGGTTTATTCATAATGGTTGCCTCCTAATCTCATGACTCTATTTTACCAAAAAAATGCGAAAAATAAAGGTCAGACATCCGACTGAAAAATAATTTTTTCCTATTATCTTTTAAGCACGTGGATGGAATTGCTTATAGACCTCAGATAATCTTGTTTTGCTAATATGTGTATAAATCTGGGTAGTAGAAATATCTGCATGACCAAGCATCTCCTGCACCGCTCGTAAATCGGCTCCATTTTCAACCAAATGAGTGGCAAAGGAATGACGCAATGTATGTGGTGTTAATTCATGTTGGATGCCTGCCTTTAACGCATGCTCCTTCATTAATTTCCAACAACCCTGCCTTGTTAAACGTTTCCCTCTTTGATTAATAAAAAACGCATCTGTTTTGGGGTACTTTCCCTGTAATTGACTACGAGCACCATTTAAATAGGCATTTATTGCCGAAAGTGCGCTTTTGCCGAGTGGAATGATTCGCTCCTTGCCACCCTTCCCAAATACACGTACAAAGCCCATGGTTAAATGAATATCAGCTAAATCCAGTGCAATAAGTTCACTGATGCGCATACCAGACCCATATAGTAACTCCAGCATGGCAAGATCACGTATACCTTGTGGCTTACTTTTATTTGGAGCTGTTAGTAAAGCCTCAATCTCTTGGATAGATAAAATATTAGGCAACTTTTGCTCAATTGTCGGCATCTCCAAATGGACTGTCGGATCAGTTTCTGCGCGCTTTTCTCGTAGTAAAAATTGATGGAAACTTCGAATCGATGAAATATGACGGGCAATGGTACGACTTGTCTTTCCCTGTGCCCGCAATTGCTCTAAATGGCGTAATATAGTTGTCCGTTCTACCACACTAAAATCAGACATACCTTCTGCTTCCTTTAAAAAATGTACATAGCTTTCTAAATCTCGGCGATAGGATGCTAATGTATTAACAGATAACTGCCTTTCCACCTGAATAAAATGGATATAGTCCTCTACTGCATATTGAAATTCATTCATCACAACGCCCCCTCACTGTCAATTATTCTCTATTTTAGCATGGCCTTAAGAAATGTGCTAAAGGACCCTCCATTCGACATAAACCACCAACCCTAATGGTGTCTATACTTCAATAAAAAAAACAAAAAACTGCCCGATTCAATCTATACCAAAGATTAAAACAGACAGTTTTTCGTTATTTTTCTTCATTCGATTCGTCGTTTTTATCATGACAGCGCCAGCATATGCCGTGGAAAGTTAGTCGGTGATCTTTTATGATAAAGTTCCAACGTTTTTCAACAACGGCTTCCACATCTTCAAGTAAATCTTCTTGAATTTCATCAACAGCACCACATTCGATACAAACTAGATGATGGTGGAAATGGGCAGCTCCCTCTTGGCGTAAATCATAGCGCGATACGCCATCGCCAAAGTTGATTTTGTCGACAATTTTGAGCTCAGTTAATAATTCTAACGTTCTATAAACAGTAGCTAGACCAATCTCAGGTGCTTTTTCTTTTACTAAAAGATAAACATCTTCAGCACTTAGGTGGTCCTCTTCGTGCTCAAGCAAAACAGCAACTGTCGCTTCTCGCTGCGGCGTCAGCTTGTAACTAGCACTATGCAACTGTTTTTTTATACGATCAATTCGGCTCTCCATGTGACGCCCCCCTAAACTCTTTCCATTATACCAAAGGAGTAAATCCTATTACAAGATAGTGAATAGATTTCTAACATGCTTCTACTTTTTTATCTGATCACAATTTTGGTCTATTCAATCCATCATTTTAACACATAAGAAATAACAATAAACTCAGCAACTATTATGATGAAAAATGCGATAAAATTCAACAAAATTGTCCGACCAGATACTTGTTTCCCGATTTTTCGCTTTGACCAAGCGGGTACAAGTAAATTGCATAGGACTAGCAACAATATACAATAGATGAGCTGAAATGGAAACCACCAAATCGTATAAAGCCAAAAAGCTTCAAGTTTTTGTAATAAAAAAACCGAACTAAAGCCAAAAAAAGTGGCACGCATGGCTACAGTCACACGCACTAACACCTTTAAGACGCTATGTGTTGCTAGTAATAATATAAGACCTATGGAAATAGCAACAGGCAGTACTAAACGAAAAATGGATTGCCTGTCCCCATCTGCTAAACGAGGCTCTATAAATAATATAAAGGGTTCCGCTTTCGGTCCACCAATAATATGAAAGAAAATAACGCCACAAACAAAACTTACTGCAATGATGGAAGCGTGATAAAAAATAGACACCGTACGAGACATAAACATGCTCCTTTTCTATCAAGGTTTGTACAGCTTATGCTCGTCCGTCTCTATTATGCTAAAAGATTATTTTCTAAATTTGCAGCTAGCCATAGCACTGCGAATGCTGTTTTAGCATCATATATACGCTGGTCAGCCACCATTACTTGTGCTTCTTCCAACGAAACTTCTAATAGTTCGACAAATTCATCCTCATCTAAATCTGCTTTATTGTCTATTGTATATAATCCCCTCGCCACAAACAAATGAAGAACTTCATCCGCAAAGCCTGGTGATGTTGCAAATGTTTGTAAAAAAGTAAGTTGATGCGCGCCATAACCTGTTTCTTCCTCTAATTCTCGACGTGCTGTCATCACTGGCTCCTCACCTGGCTCTAGCTTTCCAGCTGGAATTTCAATAATAGAACGCTCCAGCGCTTTGCGGTATTGTTCTACTAACACTAGTTTACCCTCGTCCGTAAGAGCAATCACCGCTACTGCACCTGGATGCTTAATGATTTCACGTTTTGCAACCTGTCCATTTGGTAAAGTGACATCATCAATTTGTAGTTTTATTATTCTACCGTCATAGATCGGTGTCGTTTTCGTTGTTTTTTCCTCAAACTTTTTCATTGACGATAACCTCGCTTGTTCTTCAGATATGTTCATTGTACCATTACAAGTAGAGAAATCGAAGGAGGTCATTCGTATGAAAAAAAGACAGCTTGGTACAAGTGAATTGTTTATTTCAGAGATTAGTTTAGGAGGCATGTCTCTTTCGACAGATAAAACACAAGCAGCTGCCATTGTCGATATGGCATTAGATGCTGGCATTAACTATATAGATACAGCTGATTTATATGATTATGGTGCAAATGAAGAGATTATTGGCGCAACGTTAGGTAAGCGTCGTCATGATGTCATCCTAGCAACAAAGGTAGGTAATCGGTGGGCAGAAGGGGTAGATGGCTGGCATTGGGATGCATCACCATCCTATATAAAAGAAGCTGTCCATGCTAGCTTACGACGTTTAGGAACAGACTACATTGATGTATATCAATTACACGGTGGCACAATCGAAGATGATTGGGACGGGATAATTGACACATTTGAAGGACTGAAAAAAGAAGGGCTCATTCGTGAATATGGTATATCCTCCATTCGTCCTAATGTATTGCAGCGATTTTTACCTACAAGCTCGGCTAGAAGCGTCATGATGCAATACAGTGCCCTCGATCGCCGCCCTGAAGAATGGTTTAACTTTATTGCGAAACAGGGTGCTTCTGTTGTAACACGTGGCACAGTGGCAAAGGGCTTATTAACAAATAGCTGGCAACAACGTCTACAACATGTTAATGGTTTTAACACCTATACTGCTGAGGAGTTAACAACAACGTTAACAGACTTAGCTTTACACTATAATAACTTGCATGCTTTGGCTATCGCTTTTAATCTAAAAGAGCCGACAATCGCTTCTACGGTCATTGGCGCAAGCTCTCAACAACAACTAGCACAAACGCTTGCTTCCTACGAGAAAATTAATTCAATAACAGATTTCAAGGTAGCTAATGAGCTAACAAAAAATGAGTACTATCAAGAACATCGATGAAAAAATGGCTAATTTTACTCATTTGTCTAGTTGTACTAGTAATCTCCTCTAGTATGACCTATGAGCAACAGAGTATACTACCAGAATTAGAAGATTTGCTCGCCAATAAACCTTTTGAAAAACAACTATCTATTTTAAAAATTCCCTATTGGGGAACCATCGTTTCAGTGGAAGAGCGAGGTTATTTTCCATTTGTAGAGTTTTTAATTCGTAAATTGACACACTTCATGGGATTTGGATGCATCGCACTTGGCCTTTACTTCGCCTGGGGAAAAAGACGTTTTGCAGCAAGTATTGCTATCGGTGGAACGGCTACAATCGCGGTGCTTGATGAATTTCGTCAAAGCTTTACGCCAGGTCGTACAATGAGTGCTCAAGATGTGCTTGTCGATACAGCTGGAGCCATTGTTTTTGTTAGTCTCGTTGTTGCACTAAGAAAAATACTCAAAAATAAAAGACAAAAGGCTCAATTATAGCCTTTTGTCTTTTATTTTAAAGGTGGAACCGCCAAAAATAGAGGGACTTCGTTTCTTTAAACAAGACAGCCCCTGCTTTTTCCAAAACTCGATGGGAAGCCATATTTTCTTTTTCCGTGTCAGCGATAACGTATTTTGCATTTGGCTGATGGAGTAACCAGTCTTTAAGAGCTATGATTGATTCTGTCATATAGCCCTGCCCCATATAAGGAGGCAAAGTATAATACCCGATCACAACTTCCCCTTGCTCATTTGGCGTACCTTTTAGCATTATGCCACCAACAGCACAATTTTTTTCTTTTAATACAAGTAACCAATTCGTATGCCATAGATAATTTGGCTCATCTTCTAATACTTTGCAAAGTCTAAAATACAGCGCTTGTTTAAGCTCGCAATCTAAACTCTCTACACCTTTACTTAATGACAACTCCGCCGCCATTTGCTCCTCATGCTCTATTAGTAAATTAAGATACTTAGCGTTTAAAGGAATTAATCTTATTCTTTCTGTTTGTAATTCTACCATGTTAGTCTCCTAACATAATTTAATTGATACTAAACTACAATTAGGTATATGTTATTGGCAGCGTCTCCCGTTCCATTAATTTCAAAAATCTCTCCTTATATATCGACCACAACCATATAAATGTTATGCTGTAAATATAAAACAGTGAACCCACCTATGTGAATTCACTGTTCTCTCTTAATATTTAGTACCTTTATCGCCGTATTCGTTTAAAAGTTCTTCAAACGATTTGTTTTTTTCTCGTTGTTTACGTTCAAAAGCTAATTTTGCCTGACGCTCTTCTTCTGCCGCCTGCTCTTTAGCAGTTAAATCTTGCTTCGCTGCTTTTAATTTTGCTAGCACATCTCCACCTAGCTGATCTGCTAATGTAACGGCCTCTTGCTTAGGTAGGCTAGCTGTTACGCTATTGTCAGTATGCTGTTGCTGTTTTCGTTTCTTTCCCATTTCTATTCACCTTCTTATTGACATCAAGGGCGCTTCACAACTGTTGCTACGCCTTGTCCACCACCGATACATAATGTGGCTAAGCCCGTTTTCACATCACGCTTTTCCATCTCATGTAATAGCGTTACCAAAATCCGAGCACCACTAGCACCGATTGGGTGACCAAGAGCAATGGCACCCCCGTTAACATTTAGTTTATCATGATTAAAGCTTAATTCACGATCTACAGCAATTGATTGTGCTGCAAATGCTTCATTTGCTTCAATTAAATCGATATCGTTTAAAGTAATCTCAGCCTTTGTCAGCGCTTTTTGTACTGCTTTTACAGGACCTGTACCCATAATTGCAGGATCTACACCAGCACTAGCATTCGCTGTAATGATCGCCATTGGTTGAATGCCTAGCTCTTGTGCTTTTTCCTTTGACATCACCACTACCGCTGCCGCACCATCATTAATACCAGACGCGTTCGCTGCTGTGACAGAGCCATCCTTTTTAAATGCTGGTCGTAGCTTACCTAATGATTCTGCTGTCACACCTGCTCGTGGAAATTCATCTTTATTGAAAAGCAGTGGCTCTCCCTTGCGCTGTGGAATCTCAACAGCAACGATTTCATTTTCAAACTTGCCCGCTGCAATTGCTGCCTCTGCACGTTGCTGAGAACGAGCTGCAAAAGCATCCTGCTCTTCTCGAGAAATTTGATACATATCACATAAATTTTCAGCTGTAATGCCCATATGATAATCGTTAAAAGCACACCATAGGCCATCCTGAATCATTGTATCTACTACCTTTTGGTCGCCCATTCGGAAGCCTTCTCGTGCATTTTTTAAGACATATGGAGCCTGGCTCATATTTTCAAATCCACCTGCAACAACAATCTCTGCATCTCCCGCTAAAATCGCCTGTGTTGCTAAATGAACAGCCTTTAAACCTGATCCACATACTTTATTAATTGTTAAAGCTGATACCTCTTGAGGTAACCCCGCTTTAATTGCCGCTTGACGCGCTGGATTTTGTCCAAGTCCAGCCGATAAAACATTCCCCATAATGACCTCATCGACCTGTTCTCCTGCTACGCCAGCACGCACTAATGCCTCTTTAATGACAATGCTACCTAACGTTGTCGCTGGTACGTCTTTTAATGTCCCCTGAAATGAGCCGATTGCTGTACGCACCGCACTCACGATTACTACCTCGTTTGTCATAATCATTCTCCCCTTTTCCCCGTTCAAGAATCAACACTGCATGCATATGCTACTAGCAGATATGTATATTTTAACAAATATTATGACGATTTTCGATAATAGAAATAATCGCAGTTTTGCCAAAGATATTGTAAAATGTTGACGTGTTTTAAACAATCTTAGTTGGGAACATTACAAATAAGAAACAGCATGTGGAGGTGTTTTATGATGAAAAAGAAGATGCTTTTATTCTCTGGTATTACAACAACGCTAGCCGCCGCTGCAACAGGTCTGTTCGGCTTCGCGCTTTCCAATAAATTAATGTATATCCAACAAAAAGACCCTGAATTTATACGGGAACGAGAAACGACCGCAAAGCGCTTTGATGAGGCTTGGTACAATAAAAACTTGAAATGTGAACTGAATATTGATTCTCCAAATGGCTATACAATTCGAGGCATTATGTTTCAGCCATTGCAAACAAATAACACGATCATCATTTGCCACGGTGTTACCGAAAATAAAATAAATTCCGTGAAATATGCTCGCCTTTTTGAAAGACTTGGCTATAATTCTGTTATATTTGACCACCGTCGCCATGGTGAATCTGGAGGCAAGACAACAAGCTATGGCTACTATGAGAAAAACGATCTTGATGCCGTGGTGAAAACAGTAAAAGCCATGATTGGAGAGGATGCTATACTTGGCATTCACGGTGAATCGATGGGTGCTGCAACCATGCTCCTCTATGCAGGAACAGTCGAGGATGGCGCTGATTTTTATATCTCAGATTGTGCGTTCTCCGACTTTTCTATGTTACTCAAACAAATTGCGAAAACTGAATTTAAATATGGCTCCATTATTCCTATTCGTTTTGCTGACTTTTTTGTTCGCCTCAGAGATGGTTACTCATTTAAAAGTGTAACACCTGCCGAAGCCGTCACACATATTGAAAAACCTGTGCTCTTTATCCATAGTATTCCCGATACGTTTATTCCAGCTTCCATGTCACTCGATCTCTACAATAAAAAAACCGGTCCAAAAAAATTAAAACTTTTTGATACGGGGGCACATGCACAATCCTTTAATGAAAATATGGATGAATATGAGGATTTAATTCATGATTTTTTAGACAATTTTATTTATCAAAAAATCAATCGGGATTCTTCTTCTTCCAATGTCATTCCATTCCATTTTTAGGGCAATGAAAAACCTTGCGTCATTTTACTCGCAAGGTTTTTATTTTATTTAATCTTCAAAAATAATATGCCATTCATCACGTTTCGCTAAAAACTCTTTCGCTAATGCTTGGGCCCCTTCTAAACTATGGCTAGCAGCCCAGCCACATTGCACTTCATTGCAGGCAGGCACTGCGGTTGCCTTTGTCACATCTGTAAATGTGTTCTCTAAAATAGCTAATAAATCCTCATAATCATTATGATTGATCAAGGACACATAGAAGCCTGTTTGACAACCCATTGGACTGAAATCAACAATATGATCAGAGTAATTACGGATAATGTCAGCAGATAAATGCTCTAAAGAATGTAATGCAGGCATTTCCATATGCTCCTTATTTGGCTGTTTAAAACGAATATCGTATTTATATACTTCATCGCCATTTTTGCCCGTTTTCACACCGGCTAAACGAACATAAGGTGCCTTCACTTTTGTATGATCTAGATCAAAACTTTCTACATTTGTTTTTTCTTTTTGCAATATACACAACTCCCTTCCGTATAGTAACTCCATTATACATAGTTTCCCGATAGAGTTGTATGATTTTTAAGAATTATTTAAATACTATTAAAAATAAAAAAACAACTAGTTAAGCTTGAACTAGTTGCTCGGAACATTCCAAATTACTTCTGGAATTTATTCATTTGCGCCATCATTTGACGTACTTGCTTTTCAGACGGCGTACGACCCATTTGCGCCATCATCATACGAATCATTTGCTCATTAATAGGTGGGTTTTCTTTCAAATATTTCATCATAGCTTGACGAGCGAAATAGAAACCAAGTGCTGCGCCCGCTGCTAATGCGATAATTACGATAATAATCCAGCCCCATGTAGGCATACAACCAACCTCCTCCACTACAATATACCGAGAAAAACTCTCCACGCTCCATTATACACCAAATAATAGCGTGTTACTATATATTGTAGTGAATTTTCCTAGTGCATTGTATACTTCATCGGCTTTAACCACCCACACTCATTATCCTGTTTATTAAAAGCAATAAAACGTTCACTCATTTTAGCAAGCATTTGAAATAAATCTAAATCTAGCATTCGCGAACCTTCACAGTAAACACAAATTTTACGATCTACTAAATAAATAGCCATTTTACCTTTGATCGGATGTTCTAAAAACAAAGCATTACGAGCTCTTTCTAGGTGTGCATATTTGGAATCAAGTTGATGCTCTAACATGGCTGCAATCTCCTCAAAACGAACGGATTCACAGATATATGCAAGCTCTTTTAAGGATTTCTCATTGGCATCTTCACAACCTTGCATCATCTCTAACAACTTACGCTCTCTGCCAAAAATAAACGTTAAATGCTCTTCTTTTATCTTATATATCGAATAGGTTCTCACCAGAAATCCTCCTTCGCTCAGTTTCTTTTTCATAAGTATAGCTCATTCAATCTTGTTTATTTGTCAAACGAAGGAGGGATCTCTCTTCTATTTTTGTCGAAAAAATTCTAGTTTCGGGTCTATAAATGACTTTATGACAAATGGTATTTTCAACCAAAAATAATTAATATTTTTCCAAAAACAAGAAAAAGTCTTATTAAACACAGCTAAAAACCTTCTATTTTGGCTGCTTAGATGGATCTCAGCCTCAAGACCTAGTTCAAAATCAATTTCGAGTCCGTTTTAGACAATCTTGTAAATAGGTAACATTAAGGTACAAACGAAAGGAGCTAAAACAAATGAAAAAATTTCTTTTATTAACTGGAGGCGTCATTGCAGCATGTGTTGCACTAGCGTTAATTGGACCACTGGCGGGGTTATTATTCTCTGGATTATTTGTAGCACTGGGCATGCACTTCTACATTGCTAGTAAGTCATCTTTCGGTAAAATTTTCTGGTTTACAGTTGGTTTAATCGGTGTCCTATCAGCAGTGTCTAACATTCCAGCAATGGTAGGACTTGCTGCAATCGCCATTATCTATGTTATCTATAAAAAATGGAATGGCGAAGATGTAAAAATCTCTACAATTGAAGGAAAAAAAGAAGAAGATCCGTTTACAAACTTTGAAAAAGAATGGTCAAATTTAACAAAATAAAAGGAGCGATTTTAAATGAACTTATTTCAACGTTTTAGATATACAGTAGAGGCAGACTTACACCAATTATTTGATAAGAAGGAACAAAAAAATCCGATTGCGATGTTAAATCAATACATTCGTGAAGCAGAAAAGCAAACAGAACAAACAGGCAAATTATTAGAGCGACAAGGGCAATTAAAAGAAAAGCTAGAGCAAGAATATAAAGAAAACGCTGATTTACTAGCGAAACGTGAATCTCAATTAGCATTAGCAAAATCTAGCGGAGAGCAGGACTTAATTGATTTCGCTACGGATGAAGTAACAGCTTATTCAGCTCGTAACCTTACATTACAAGCTAGCATTGAAGCAAGTACTCGTGAATACTTCGAGCTCGAGCGTAAATTTGAAACAATGAAGCATAAAATTAAAGATATGAAAGTACGTCAATTACAGCTGATGGGGAAAGAAAATGTAACTCGCGCCCATCATCAAATGGATGGAATGATCGCCAAAAATAATAAAACAAACTTTGAAGATTTAGAAGCATATATCGATAAATTAGCTTATCAAATCGATAAAGACCATGAGCTTACAACTTTTGAGGCAAGACTGGCAGAATTAGAAAAAAAAGCAGTAGAAGAAAGCTCACCACTGCTAATTGAAAATAAATAACATGGTATAATGAAAGCAATGCGCCAACATTAAAAGGCGCATTCTTTCACGTTTAAGAATAGAGGGTCCCATTCCCTCTCTTATACTATTAGTAGAAGGAAGGGTGACCCTCATGCAAAATTTCACAACAAATAAGCTCACATTTTGGGTACTTTGCTTCTTTTTACTCGTCTTTGTGGAGCTAACTATATTTAATAATGGTGGCGCCTTCTGTTTATTGATTGGGGCTGTACTTCTTTATTTAAGTTTTTCCAAAAAAGTTCGATTTTTTAAATGGACAGGAATTTTCTTTATTGCCATTGCTTTGTTCACGATGTGGAGCTTACGTTTATTTATCGTCATCATGCTCTTATATATGCTCTATCAATACTTGCAAAGAGAAAACGAGCCAAAAGTAGTTGGTGCAGAGCTTTTTGAAAAACTCCCTGCGATTAAAAATGACTTAATTGGTACAATGCCAGCGCCTATAGAAGCTTATAAATGGCAAGATGTACAAATTCAGCGCCTCGCTGGAGATATTACCATCGATACAACGCAAACGATTTTACCAGCTGGCACTAGTCTTATTACAATTCGACAAGGTATTGGTAAAGTTCAAATTTATATTCCTTATGAAATTCCATTCCGTTTACAGTATACGACGTTATTTGGTGAGCTCTCCTGCTTACATGTAGGGCCGCAACGTATAGTAAATGAAAGTATTACTTTCTCAGACGGCAACCCTGAGGATGCTAAACGTGTACTGATTATTCATGTCGCAACCTGGCTTGGAGATTTGGAGGTGCTACGAAAATGATTGCCTTTATCTCAAGATTATTTACATTATTTTTCATTTTAATGAGTGCTGTTTTCGGTCTTCTTGTTGCACTATGGGGCAATCCTGATGAAAAAACATGGGAGCCCTTATGGCAGCAGAATTACGATAATATCCCTCTAGGTGGCATCATCATAGTTAGCCTGTTTATACTTAGCTTCCTGTTTGCCAGCTGGATCAGTATGACTGCAAGGGCACGAGAAGCGCAGGCAACACGAATAGTGAAACAACTGATCGAGCCTGATTTTGTTTTTCCTAAAAAACAAGCTCTTCCGAAATCGTTAAAAAAGGCACTTGTCCAAACGAGTGAATTAATTGATACGCAACGTAAAAGTTTACAGCGTTTGTCCAATGAACGGGCTGAGGCCAATGATAAAATTATTCAGGAGCGTATTATTGCTGAACGCCAACGACTAGCTAGAGAACTCCATGATTCTGTGTCACAGCAACTATTTGCTGCCTCTATGTTACTATCTGCATTAACTGAAAATGACGAACATGCTACTAGCTTAAAACAGGTGGAGAAAATCGTTCAGCAGGCACAGCTAGAAATGCGTGCATTACTGCTACACTTACGGCCTGTAGCTTTACACAATAAAACATTGGCACAAGGCTTAGAGGAATTGATTATTGAACTTCAGCAAAAAGTTTATTTCCATATAGAATATGAATTAGAAGAAATGGCCTTAACTAAAGCAGAGGAAGATCATTTATTTCGTATTGCACAGGAGGCACTTTCCAATACGCTGCGTCATGCCAAAGCAAGTGAGGTGGAATTACTTCTTGTGGCACGAGACGACTTAGCTATTTTACGAATTCAAGATAATGGTTTAGGCTTTGATGTGGAGGAAGATAAATCCACATCATACGGTTTACAAAATATAGCTGAACGAGCAGTTGAAATTGGCTGCACCTATAAAATTGTATCAGTGCCTGGTGAAGGAACAATTGTAGAGGTTAAAATTCCTTTACAAAAGGAGGAGGTCAATGTCGATGATACAAGTGCTCATAGTGGATGATCATGAAATGGTACGGATTGGTGTGTCAGCCTATCTTTCAGCACAGCCAGATATTACGGTTGTAGGTGAGGCTGAGAACGGTAAAGAGGCTGTGGAACGTGCCCTAGCGCTAAGGCCTGATATTATTTTAATGGATAATGTGATGCCTGTTATGACAGGAGCAGAGGCAACAGTGGAAATATTAGCAGCATGGCCTGAGGCCAAAATCATGATGGTGACTAGTTTTTTAGATGATGATAAAGTATATCCTGCCTTAGAGGCTGGCGCGGTAAGCTATATTTTAAAAACATCTAATGCCAAACAAATTGCAGATGCTATTCGAAAAACGATGGGTGGCGAAACGGTATTAGAGCCAGAGGTCACTTCCAAAATGATGCACCGCATGCGCCACGGCAATAGTACGCCACTATACGAACAATTGACTGAACGTGAAATGGAAGTATTATTGCTAATGGCCCAGGGTAAAGCCAATCAGGAAATCGCTGATGAGCTATATATTGCCTTGAAAACGGTAAAAACACATGTTAGTAATATTTTAGCAAAGCTAGAAGTTCAAGATCGTACTCAAGCCGTCGTCTACGCCTTCCAAAACGGACTTGCTAAATAATCCTACATAAAAAAACTGCATGCTGACATGCAGTTTTTCGTGTTTTTAGAGGTATTTTAGGAGATCATTTACATGGTCCGCAATATATGTAGGCTCTTCATTTTTTAATTCTTCTAGCGACCCAAAACCATATGTCACACCGATGGCATCGATTTGATTTTCACGAGCCCCTATCAAATCATATTTTCGATCCCCAATCATAATAAATTGCTCTTTTGGATAGGAATCAAGTTGTTGAAGTACCTCTGCAATAATCTCACCTTTGGCAGAACGTGAACCATCTAAGTGACTTCCTACGACAAGATCGAAATAGGACTCTAGCTGAAAATACTTTATGATTTGTTCCGCAAAGACAGTTGGTTTTGAGGTGGCAATAGTTAGTATATATCCTTGTTGCTTTAAATGAGCTAACAAAGCTGGAATATCTTCATATAGTTTATTTTCAAACATTCCCCTTTCCGTAAATCGTTCTCGGTAATCTCTAATTGCTTGCGTTATTTGTGTATCATTGAATCCATAAATTTCTTGAAAAGATACTTGTAATGGTGGTCCAATGAATGGTTCCAGTTCGTCCAAATCATTCACCATGACGCCCGCCTTCTGTAAAGCATGTTGCACTGATTTAGTGATTCCTATTTTGGGATCAGATAATGTTCCATCTAGGTCAAATAACACAACTTTATAGTTCTTCATTCGCTCACCCTTTTTATGGAGTTTTCACATACTGTGTTTGCTGCTAAAAAAAGTACCACAACACTCAGTTGATGTTTAAATCGCTGAGTATTGTGGTATTTGTTGTAAATTATAGTGCTTTCACTTTTGCTACTACGTTTTCAACAGTGAAGCCGTATTTTTCCATTACTAATTCACCCGGAGCAGATGCACCGAACTTATCAATTGCTAGAACATCGCCTTCAAAGCCAGTATATTTATGCCAACCGAATGATGCCCCCATTTCAATTGCAAGACGTTTTGTAACAGCTTTTGGTAGAACAGATTCTTTGTAAGCTGCGTCTTGTTTTTCGAAGCGATCCATAGATGGCATAGAAACAACTGCTACATCTATACCGTCTGCTTTTAATGCTTTTTGTGCTTCGACAGCAAGCGAAACCTCAGAGCCTGTTGCAATTAAAATAGCATCTGCCACTTCTTTTGCAGCTGGAGACACTGTGTAAGCACCCTTTGCTACGCCCTCACGTACTGTTTCAATAGAAGCGTCAAGAACAGGTAAGTTTTGACGAGATAATACAAGAACAGTTGGTGTTTTTTCTGCTGCTACTGCAAGCTCCCACGCAACTGCTGATTCATTTGCATCCGCAGGGCGAATAACAGATAGGTTTGGCATTGCACGTAATGATGCAAGGTGTTCGATTGGTTCATGTGTTGGACCATCTTCCCCTACTGCAATCGAATCATGTGTGAATACATATGTTACAGGAAGACCCATTAATGCAGATAGACGAATTGCAGGACGAACGTAATCAGAGAATACGAAGAATGTACCACCGAATACATTTAAACCACCGTGAAGAGCCATTCCGTTCATAGCAGCACCCATTGCAAATTCACGAACACCGAACCAGATGTTACGTCCAGCATAGTCGTCTGCTGAGAAATCTCCTGCACCCTTCATCGTTGTTTTATTGGAGCCAGCAAGGTCAGCTGAACCACCAAAGAATGAAGGTGTTTTCTTCGCAATAGCATTAATTGCATCGCCTGAAGAAGAACGAGTTGCTACAGATTTACCAGCTTCATATACAGGTAACTCAGAAGCAAAGTCTTCTGGTAATTCACCATTCATCGCTTTCTCGAATTGAGCTGCTAACGCTGGGAATTCTTCTTTGTATGCAGCAAATTTTGCATTCCAAGCTTCCTCTGGTTGTGCGCCTTGTACTTCAGCAGCCGCATTAAATGTATCGTAAACTTCTGCAGGAATTTGGAATGGTTCATGTGCCCACTCATAGGCAGCTTTCGTTAAGACAACTTCATCTGTACCAAGTGGTGCACCGTGAGAATCTGCTTTACCAGATTTATTTGGAGAACCAAAACCAATCACTGTTTTCACTTCAATTAATGTTGGCTTGCCAGTAGATTTTTTGGCTTCTTCAATGGCTGCATTAATAGCATCTACATCTGTACCATCTGCCACTTTTAAATAATTCCAACCATAAGATTCAAAGCGTTTTTGAACGTTTTCTGAAAATGACTTTTCTAAGTCACCATCTAAAGAAATATCATTAGAATCGTAAAGCACGATTAATTTTTCAAGTTTTAAGTGACCAGCTAATGAAATCGCCTCTGCTGCTACGCCTTCCATTAAGTCACCATCGCCACATAACGCAAATGTGTAGTGGTCAACAATGTCATGACCTGGTTTATTGTAAGTAGCCGCTAAATGGCGCTCAGCCATTGCCATACCAACAGTCATAGCGATTCCTTGCCCAAGAGGACCAGTTGTTGCCTCTACCCCTACTGTATGACCATATTCAGGATGTCCTGGTGTTAATGAATCCCATTGGCGGAAGTTTTGAATTTCTTCCATTGGTAAACCATAGCCTCCAAGGTGAAGTAAGCTGTATAAAAGCATTGAGCCATGACCTGCTGATAGTACAAAACGATCACGGTTAAACCATTTTGGATTTGCTGGATTATGGCGTAATTGTTTTGTCCAAAGCGTATAAGCCATTGGCGCTGCTCCCATTGGTAAACCTGGGTGACCAGAATTTGCTTTTTCAATAGCATCGATTGACAAAGTTCGGATAGCATTAATTGCTAAAAGATCCGCGTGTTGAGTCATTATATTGTGACATCCTTTCTCGTCCTATATATTGTTCTTTTACAGTTTAGTCAACATTGCTTTAGAAAACAATGCTTTTTGTTATACTATTTGCGTTTTCATACATACTTTATTGAATTGTGTCACATTAATTTAGAAATTTATTTTTTTGTGCTTGTTTTACCTTCTCAGGAGTTACATCATTTCCTTCTGCATCGACCACTTTAACGTTTTCAATCGTATCTCGCATCGTTGCTCTAAACGTATCTAAATACTCCTTGCGAAGCGCTGTGCGCTCCTTTGCTTCTTCCTCTGTTAATTGTCCGCTTTTCGCTTTAGCAGATAATTCATTAATTCGGTTAATTTTTTCCTTTGATAACATGGTTACACACCTTTCAGTACCTAGCTTAATGACCTCAGTATGCAAAGTATAGCATGGTTTCCCTTAAAATGCAGTTATACCAACCCTTAAAAACACTTCTTAGCCATTATTTACATGACTTCCAGAAGTTAGAGGTGTATAACTAATAATAAAAGGAAAAATTTGATAGATAATAGGAGGAGCTATCATGAACATCACAACACCTAGACTACTTATTCGAACATTTGAAGCCCAAGATTGGCAGGCTGTTTATAGCTATATGTCCGATAAAACGGTCATGCACTATATGCCAGAGGGTGTGTTGAATGAAGATCAGGTTCAAAATTTCGTAACAGAGAATAGCAACGAGCAAGCAAAACATTTCGCCATTGTTTTACGTGAACAACAGCGAGTCATTGGTCATCTTGTTTTCCACAAATACTTTGGCGACCATACTTATGAAATTGGATGGGTTATGAATCCTGCCTATCATAATCATGGCTATGCTTCTGAAGCTGCTCTGGCCCTATTAGATCACGGCTTTAATAAAATGAAACTTCATCGAATTATTGCCACATGCCAGCCAGAAAATATCGCTTCTTACCGAGTCATGGAAAAAATCGGAATGCGCCAAGAAGGATTTTTCAAAAAATGCATTCCTCATGGAGAGACTTGGTGGGATGAATACTATTACGCTATTTTAGAGGAAGAATGGAACACTCAAAAGGTAAGAGGTGTATGAAATGAAGAAAACTGCGGTGTTATTATACCCACAATTTAGTGAATATGAATTGAGTGTTGCTTTGTCCATATTAATGCAAGGCGGTAAACCCATCATCACACTTGGATCGAATACCAAACCTATCAGAGGAGAATCTGGTTTAAATTGTATAGCTGATTTATCCGTGAATGAGGTAGAGCTTGACGATATTGATAGTCTACTATTACCAGGCTGTATGGATATTTCTACATTACAACTTGAAGAGAGCTTACTAGACTTCATTCGTCTTCTATCTGCAAAAGGAGGAATGATTGCAAGTATTTCTAGCTCCCCTTACCTATTAGCAAAAGCAGGGGTCTTAAAGAACAAAAAATATACAGTAGGACTACCTTTAGATGGCATGGAGCAGTTAGGGTGCTTTGAACTTCATAACTATTCAGATGAACTAGTGGTACAAGATGGAAATATCATTACAGCAAGAGGAAGAGGTTTTATTCCTTTCGGTATTTGTTTCGGGCATGCGTTAAAGCTAAATTTTGATGAAAATTGGTATTAAGTGATGATTTAAAACCCAAATGTCCAATTAGTTGGACATTTTTTAATTCTTATCTTACGATATATGTCTAATACTTTGGACAAAATGGAGGGATCTTTCTGAAGAACATCATCAAAATTTTAAGAAAAAAATTAGGCATAACACAAGCTGCTCTTGCAAAAGAGTGTGGAGTTGTGAGACAGACCATTAATAGTATTGAAAATGATAAATATGATCCGACCCTAGAATTAGCTTTTAAGATTGCTAAGGTTCTCAATAGCCGTATTGATGAGGTGTTTATCTATGACTAAATTTCACCCGGATTATATGATTACAATGAAGGATTTTGTGAAAGAACACTCGGCAATTTTAAGAAAACAAACTCAAGAAGTGTCGATACCAGTGACAAATGAGGACCGAAATACCCTCCTAGCCATGCTGCAATATCTGAAAAATAGCCAAAATCAAACGCTAGCAAAAAAATATAAGCTTCGCCCTGGAAGTGGACTCTCTGCTAATCAAATTGGCGTAGATAAACGAATGTTTGTTGTACTCTTTGATGACCAAGAAATGATGCTGATTAACCCTAAAATAATGAGTCATTCCCTTAATATGATTTATCTACCGGAAGGAGAAGGCTGTCTATCTGTAAATCGACCTGTCCCTGGTTTTGTACCGAGATATGAGAGAATTAAAGTCAAAGCTTACGACATCGATGGACATGAAATCATTGTACAGTTACAGGGCTACGGGGCCATCGTTGTACAGCATGAAATCGATCATTTAAATGGCATCATGTTTTATGACCGAATAAATAAAGAGCACCCTTTCCAACTGCCAAATCATGTTATCATCGAAAGCTTATCTTCCCTTCAGTAGTTTTTACAAAAAAAATTAGCAGGAATATTATTTTCCTGCTAATCTTTCTTGGTGTTCTTGGAAACGACGATGTACAGTCGCCTTACTTACCTCAAAGCCTAACCCTCTAAGCGTTATAGAAATTTCTTCAAAGGTAAATCCACGTTTGCGTAGCTTCACAATTTCGTCTACAGGTAGATCTTTTCGCTCCTGCCCCTGCGGATTACCTCGATTCGATAAATTATTTTCTGGACGATAACCGTTTTCTACAGCACGTCGCATACCTCGTCGAATTTTAGCATTATGGATTCTACGTTGATATTCCTCTACAATCGCTAAAATCTCAAGCAGCATCGTATCCATTTCATTTAATTGGACTGGGCCTGCATCACGCATAGAAAAAACATCAGTTGCTGACTTTTGTAATAAATGTAATACAGCCATCCTTGCATTGCCTCGTCCTAAACGAGTTTCATCTTGGACAAAAAGAGCATTAATGTTCTTATCTTTTATAAAATCAAGCATTTCTAGCAAGCCTTCACGTTCTACATCATAGCCACTATGTTGATCTTTAAACACGCCCTTCACCGCATAGCCTTGCTCTTTAGCATAGCGCAGCAACTCTTCCTGCTGGCGCTCTAATGAGGAGCTTTGTGTTTCTTTTTCAGTACTTACGCGACAATAGACAACAGCCGATAGTTGATTATTTATCATTGTTCATTTCTCGCAATTTCGATAGTATTGATGGGACTGGCTTGATCACTCACTACAGGAATAACTAGAGATTTTCCCGCTACAATTTTAATATCTGCTAGTTCATTTTCAGTTTTTACAAGCTTTATCCAATCATCAGTACTCATTTTACCACGATATTGCTCGGCTAACGACCACAAGCTATCCCCATGTTCGATTTGAATTTCTGCGTAACTAACTTTTCCTGGATCAGTAATGTAAAGGTATGCTGCAAATAATAAACAAGCTCCTATTAAAATTGAGATATGTGTGTTTTTCTTCAACCATGTCATAATCATTACCCCTTTTCAAGAATGTTTGTTCGGAATGTATGTTCCCATAATAAAGCGAACAAACGTTTTTGTCAAACACTTTTCGAACCTATGTTTGCATACATGTTCGCATTCTGTTATACTATCAAATAAGAAGAATGATTTTAGAAAAAAGAGGTGAGCACTCATGAAAAAAGTTTCGAAAAGACAAGAGGACATTTTAGCTTTCATTAAGGAAGAGGTACGAGCTAAAGGATATCCGCCATCAGTACGTGAAATTGGTGAAGCAGTTGGACTTGCTTCCAGTTCAACTGTTCATGGACATTTAGCTCGATTAGAACAAAAAGGCTTTATTCGTCGAGATCCAACAAAGCCACGTGCAATTGAAATTTTAGAGCCTGAAGAATCCATTCAAAAACAACAGGTGATCCATGTCCCACTTGTCGGGAAGGTTACAGCTGGTTCTCCAATTACAGCAATTGAAAATATTGAAGAATACTTCCCATTACCCGATACGTATGGCACAAGTGAAGATCAATTGTTCATGCTAGAAATCATGGGGGAATCAATGATTGAAGCTGGGATTTTAGATGGAGATTTAGTCATTGTAAAACAAAAGGCAACAGCTAATAATGGGGATATTGTTGTAGCTATGACAGCTGAGGATGAAGCAACTGTAAAACGTTTCTTTAAAGAGAAAAACCATTTCCGTTTACAGCCTGAAAATTCTTCTATGGAACCAATTATTGTCGATCAAGTTTCTATTTTAGGACAAGTTGTAGGTCTTTATAGACGTGTACATTAACGATTAAAGCAGATTTTGAGGATTATGTTCCTTCTAAGAGCATGTATCCTCTTTTTTACGCAAAAAAAGAATCCACATACGATTGGATTCTTTGTACAATGCCTCTTCTAAGCTTCCTTCTTAAATTTTATGCTCGCTTCAATAAAGGCTGAAAATAGCTTTTGAGCACTCTCATCTCCTGCTATGGCTAGTTCCTCAGGATGCCACTGAACAGCTAAGCAAAATGGCATCTCCTCATGAACTACCGCTTCGATAATACCGTCGTTAGATTTTGCCGCTACTTTTAATTTTTCTGCTAAAACATTCACCGCTTGATGATGAAATGAATTCACTGCTATTTTCTCTTGTTCAACGATAGTCGCTAATAGATTGTCAGCAATAACCTGTACAGTATGGGTAGCTACAGCTCGACCTGATTGCTGCATATGTTGGAGTAACTTGGTACTAAAGTGATCACTATCAATATCCTGATATAAGGTACCACCTAATGCAACATTTAGTATTTGAATTCCTCGACAGATCCCGAAAATAGGCATCTTACGTTGGAATGCGGCTTCAATCAATGCTAACTCAATCGTATCTCGCGCTGGATGAATTTTTCCAAGCTTTAATGAAGGCTCAGCCCCGAATAGAAATGGATGCACATCATGACCACCAGATAATAATAAACCGTCTGTGAGGGCTAAAATCTGGGCTGCCTCTTCTTCTACTCCAATTGGAATAATCAGTGGAATTCCACCTGCTTCAATGATACTTTTGCTGTAAGCAACATTTAATCGAGAGGATAAATCATCCTCTACAAAGGCTGTAATACCAATAATCGGTTTCACTTGCTTCCCTCCACATTCTTGAAAATTGCACAATTACCAAAAGCCTAGATACCAATTAATTAATACATCGCCATAGAAATAAACAATAACTGCGGCCAATGCAATAGATGGCCCAAACGGAATGGGTGTTTTTCTCCCCTGTTTGTTTTTCGATAACATGGTAATCCCGACAATCATACCAATAACTGCAGCTAAAAATAGCGTTAACAGTGTATCAATCGTACCCAGAACGAGACCAATTAAAAAGAATAATTTAATATCGCCTCCACCCATGCCACCGTTTGATAGCACAGCAATGATATATAATATGCCAAAACCAACCACAGCACCCACAAGAGAGTCCCACCACGGTGTTAATGGTGACAGCACTCGTCCAATAGCTAGCAAAGGTAAAAAGAATACTAACACCTTATCTGGAATTAGCATATAGGCTAAATCTGATACAACGATAATAATTAATAAAGAGATAAAAAAGAGTGCTACTATCAATTCTATGCCCCAGCCTAGCTGCCAATAAGCAAAGGCAAATAATACACCTGTCATTAATTCTATGACTGGGTAAACCCAAGAAATTTTATTGCCACAACCCCGACATTTTCCTCCTAAAAATACATAAGACAAAACTGGTACTAAATCAAGCGCCGTCAGTCGTCTCTGACATTTTGGACAATGTGAAGGAGGATGTACAATCGACTCCTTCTGTGGTACACGTAAGCCAACTACATTATAAAAAGAGCCAAAGACAAGTCCAAATAAAAAAATAAAGATCGTATAAGCCATTTCCAATTTTATGTCCTCCTAAACCAATAGGCGCCCATACAAATGAAGTATGGTGCGCCTATCAATAAAGTTATTGTTGTTCTTCGTAATAGAACGTCGTCACTTGCACTGTTGCCTTTAACGTAAGATCTGCATCTTTCTCAAGCTGTGCCTGCTCTCCAGGCAATTTAAATTCAATCTTATCGGTTTTCATGACACGCTCTAATTGTTCAACCTCCTGTAAAAAGCTTTCAAGAGAATTAAAATCAAGCGCACCCACCTCTAATATAAAAGTAACAAGCTTTAAATTAGTTGGTAAAGAGTCCTTCGAAAGAGATGCAATCGGTGTAGTAGTCTCCTTGTTCTCCTGATCACCATTGACCTCTGCTTCAGCCTGCTCCAACATATTAAGATCATTCGATACATCTGAAGGTGTCACAGTGCCGTCCTCACCTTGAACCGTTAAAGACAGTACACGAGTTCCTGTCACCTCTTCAATCTCAGCTAAATCAAGAATAATCTTTTCAACGGCTCTTGTTACAGGTAGCTTTTGTCTTAAGGCTAATATATTGATAGTAGGCTGTCCCTGCTCTTTGTCTAATTGTGCTAGTTGTTCTTTGACACTAGCTAATTCTTGCTGCACCTGCAATACATTCCTCTCTTTTTCATTCACTTCATCCAATTTTGGTGAAAGCAAATAATAATACAGCGCAAATAAAATAGCAGCTATCAGCGCCAGTAACAAGATCATAGATGAATTTTTACTACTCGTTAATTTATTCATGAGCGTCGTCCTCCAGCTAAATACATAAAATCGATTGTCGCTGTAATGGACACTGAATACCGCGGTACTTCTTTAAATTTTTGTTGGGGTGTTAACACCCTTTGTTCACCTAGCTCTATTTCAAAGTTTGAGACAGTGTTAATTTGAGCATCTGTAAAATAGCTACTCATTAAAAGTCGCTCCACATATTTCGATATATCTGTCATCGTTTCAAAATCCACTTCAATATTCACCGAGTTCTCTCCGAAAACATAGCTACGTAAATAGGATTGAGTTGGTAATAAAGTTTTTGTTTCATCAATTAACGGTGTTACAGGATAAGAAACGCTTTGTATAAAAGTTACTGACTCTTCCAACGAACCCTGATCGACATTTTGTCGTGCGTCTAGCTCTTGCTGCAATTGATCAAGCTGTGTTGTTAATGCCTGTTCCTCTGCAGTCAATCGTGACAATTCACTTTTGGATGTAAAAAATAAAAAAAGTAAATACGCTACAATAAGTCCCACAATGACAATCACCAAGCTATAAAAAAGCTTGGGAGAGGTTGTTCTTTTTTCAAGTTGTGGTAAGAGGTTTATATCTGGAACCATTAACGAACCTCCTTCAAAGCTAAGCCAAGCAACGTTGAAAATTCTCGCTTAAAGCGCGGAAACGATTTCTCAATTTTTTTCCCATCGACAACCCTTAGTGGTGGTTCTAAATTAGAAGCGAGTAAGTTCCCAATTGATTTCAATAGTGGGTTATCGCCAAGCATGATAATTTCATCCACTGTTTTTTCACCTTTATGTAAAGAAAACTTAAAGAAATTCATCATCCGATCAATCTCTAGAACCTGATCCATTACGACCATTTGATAATTCTCTGATTCGCCATTATAAATAAATTGATAGCTAAACTCATTCTCTTTCTTCCCCAGCCATTGCGTCATATCTACTTCAATGGTTTGATAGCGCAAAAACTCCACTTGGCCATTGGAAAAAATACTGATAGAGAGTTCATTAATCGACCATTCTGCAATTAAATATGTTTTATTAGGCATTAATAAGGACATGTGCTCTAATAAGCGTATATTACAAAGCGCACGAATATCGGCAGCTTCGGGTTCTAATGAAACATCTAACAGCATCCCTACCAGTTTCGTAATCTCTTCAGAAGGTGCAGCAAATAAGATAGCCTTGCCGTCCTCGGCATCTGCATCATACACATCAATTAAAGGGTCTTGAAATGGTAAATGAATAGAATGTCCCAATTCCATTTCAGCATATCCTCGTAATTCCTGAGGCTTTACATCTTTAGGGTGCTCAAAGTTTTTTAATAGAACCGTCGTATCAGGGACAAACATACGAACAGCCTGTTTTTTCCCTGTCCATTTCATTACTTGCTCTTTAATCACCTCAAAAAGAGCTACCTCATCGATAATAGTTCCATTTTCAACGATTCCAGCTGCTAAAGGGTATTCATAGCCCTGCCACTGATTAGGCTCTGGTCCTTTCGCCACAATCGCACGCAGCACATAATCCTTCAGTTCAATCGAAACATGCGACTTTCTTTTTCTCTTAAACATGTGAAAAGACCTCCTTATCCTACTCAGTATAAATGATTTTTTCAATTAGTCATCCATTTCCCAGCCAGAAACGCAAATTTTCTTGCGCTTCTGAGTGGGTTGGGAGGACTGATGCCGTCTGTTTATTTTCCTCCTCCTTCACCGCCTTCTTCTTTAGGAGATTCTACTCCTGCATCTTTTAGTCTTGCATTAAGGTCTGACTCGTTTATTGTTGTACTTGATGGTTTTAAATTAGTTTTCATCTTATTTAAATTAGGGTAAGTAATTGTCCATGTATCATCTTTAAACGTAACCTTAGTACCATCTAATTTAATTCCATCCACAAAAGGGTCTAGTTCAGAAGAACTACATTCGTCAGCTACAGCTTTACACGCCCCATCAATATAAGCAATTTTAGCCCCCGCTAGAATATTTGATGCTTCCGCTAAAATTGCACGGTCCTTCGACTTATTAATAATATTACCAATTGCAGGTACAGCGATTGCTGCGATAATTGCTAGGATAACAATTACAGCTAATAGTTCAACTAATGTTAAACCTTTCTCATTTTTCAATAGTTTTTTATTTTTCCACTTTTTTAACATTTTGAAATCCTCCTTAATAGTTTTATATGAAGTGTGTGTACACGCGCTTCTGAACATTATGGCGAAGGTGCACAATCTCGCCCAATACATTTGCCACCAGTTCCCTTGCTGCCCTTACGAATATCGTCTGCAATATGCTGTAAGGTGGCATTATCAAAATTTATATATTTTCCATTGCTGTAATAAATCGCATGCGCATTGAAGTAGTAGGTGCCCTCGATAAATTGAACATTGGCACTCTGACCTTCTTTATCTGCCTCTAATATTTTGCCAGCACTGTCTAAATAACCGTCGGATACTAATTTTTCCACTTCGACGATTTGCCATTGATCAGCGGTTGGATGCTCCATAAAATAAAACTGCGCAGCATGAATAACATTAATGGCATCTGCTTTTAATGCCTTATAACGTGAATTATCAATGACATTACTTATAGCTGGAATTGCAATGGCAGCAACGATAGCTAGAATAACAATGACTGCCAATAACTCGACTAATGTCAAGCCCTTTTCGTTCTTTACCCTAATTTCCATGTCCAGTCTCTCCTTTAATACTTAACCATGAAGATACCTACTTGCCGCTTCCTTTTGTTAGCAAATCTAAGTAGATATTTCCCATTAAGCGGAACAAAAGGGCATCCATATAAATATTGTAAACATTACATATTTTCATATAGTTGGAACATTGGTAAGAATATAGCCGCAACGATGACTCCAACAACTAGAGCCAGTACCACAATCATTAAAGGCTCAATGAGTGACTTCATGGTATCGACAGCACGGTTTACTTCCTCTTCATAAAAATCAGCGATCTTTTCGAGCATGTAATCCAAGGACCCTGTTTTCTCGCCAATTGATGTCATTTGTGTTACAAGCGGTGGAAATAGCCAGCTTTTTTCAAGTGGCTCTGATAATGTGCCACCCTTTTCTAAATTATCGCGCGCTTCCAGTACTACTTTCCCCATTACCGGATTACCACCAACCTTTTCGACAATTGTTAAGGCTTGTAAGATTGGTACGGAGCTGCTAAAGAGTGTTGACAAGGTTCTTGTCATTCTCGCGATAATATCCTTTTGCAAAAGCTGTCCAAAGATTGGCATACGCAGTAAAAATACATTGACGGCATAATGAAACTCTTTATTATTTTTATAGAAATAGTGAAGGCCCACTACTAATACCAAAAGCCCTAAAATCACAAGGTACCAAAACTGAATGAGCCAATCACTAATACCCACTACAATGACCGTTATTAACGGCATTTCCAAATTCATTTCTTTAAATGCATCCATAAAGGTTGGCACAATAAACACCATTAAAAACATACCAACCACTAGTGTTAGAAGCGATAAAATCGCTGGATAGGTCATGGCAGATTGAATTTTTTTCTTAATGTTGTATTGCTTCTCTAGTGTGCTTGCAAGACGATCTAATGTATCGTCGACGTTCCCTGTAGCCTCACCAGCACGCATCATATTGACAAATAGCAATGGGAACACTTTTGGGTGTTTGCCTGCTGCATCTGAAAATGCCATACCATTTCGAATATCCTCTTCAACCTGCATCAATGCTCGCTTTAGTGGTTTACTCCGTGTTTGCTCACCCAAAATATGGGTCGCTTCAACGACAGGAACGCCAGCACGAATTAATGTCGCATATTGTCGACAATAAATAACAAATTCCTGGTGCTTTACTTTTGTTCCAAAAGCAATATCTTTATGTAAAATGCTATTTGACTCCTGAAGTTCTCGTGCATTAATTCCTTGTGCTCGAAGCTTTTCCATGGCTACCTTTTTATTCGGTGCCTCGATAATGCCCTTTTTAGGTGCTCCTGTTTTGGTCCGACCACTATAACGAAATATCGTCAACTATAATCACCAGCGTTCATATATGGTCTTGCATCCTCTAGTGAAATCTTACCTGTGGTAATTAGGTGTTGCATGGAATACTCCAATGTGTGCATACCCAATGCTTTACTTGTCTGCATCACACTTGGAATTTGGTGAATTTTTTCGTTACGAATTAAATTAGAAATAGCAGGTGCCTGTACTAAAATTTCTGTCGCAGCAATACGCCCTTTTACATCCTTACGTACAAATAAACGCTGAGAAACAATACCTTGTAGTACATTCGCAAGCTGCACACGAATTTGACTCTGCTGATGCGGTGGAAATACATCGATAATACGGTCGATCGTCGTTGGTGCACTACTTGTATGCAGTGTAGCCATAACTAAATGCCCTGTTTCAGCAGCCGTAATAGCCGTTGAAATGGTTTCATAATCTCGCATCTCCCCAACTAAAATAATATCTGGGTCTTGACGTAATGATGCACGTAAACCATTGGCAAAGCTCATTGTATCGACACCAATCTCACGTTGATTGATAACAGACTTCTTATGTGTATGCAAATATTCAATTGGATCCTCTAACGTAATAATATGTTTAGATCTTGTTTCATTGATGTGATCTATCATTGCTGCCAAGGTAGTTGATTTCCCTGAGCCTGTTGGGCCAGTTACTAAAATTAAGCCTTGTGGTTTTTCCGCAAGCTTATATAACACCTGTGGCATATTGAGTGCTTCAATAGAAGGAATTTTAGCCTCAATTAAACGAGCTGCAATCGTCACTTCATTTCGCTGATGGTATGCATTGACACGGAATCGACATTTCCCAGGCAATGAAAAGTTAAAGTCCGTTTCTCCCTTATCCTCAAATTCCTGTTGTTTATGGACAGGAAGAATGACCTTTACCATTGCCTTCAAATCCTCTGTTTCAAGTGGGATTGTGCCATAATGCTCTAGTTGCCCATGGATACGATATACTGGTGGAATACCTTTTGTTAAATGAAGATCAGATGCTTTTTCTTCAAATGCACGTGTTAATAATTCAACGATTGAATATGCTGTCATTTTTTTCACCCCTAGTCTGCACTTGCAACACGTAATATTTCTGAAGTGGTTGTTTGGCCTGCTACAACCTTTTGTAATCCATCCACTAATAGGGTATGGTAGCCTTTTTCTTTCATATAATCACGGAGGACGCGATCACCAACACGATTTAAAATCATATCCTTTATTTGGCGATCAACAGGGAGGATTTCATGAATCGCCATACGTCCTCTGTAGCCTGTTTGATTGCAGGCAGGACATCCACGCCCTTTTTTACCATGTGTTACGCCTCCCACCCCATTCTCCTCAAGTATTTCTAGTTCACGAGAAGTGAATATATATGGTTCAGCACAATCACGACAAACTTTTCGTACAAGACGTTGCGCCATGATTCCTACAAGGGAAGAGGATAATAAAAATGGCTCGATCCCCATGTCATGGAGCCGTGAGATAGATTCGATAGCACTGTTAGTATGCAGTGTACTTAATACTAAATGGCCTGTTAGTGAAGCACGGATAGCAATTTGAGCTGTTTCAAGATCACGAATTTCCCCTACCATTACAATGTCGGGGTCCTGTCGTAAAATTGAGCGTAACCCTACCGCAAATGTTAAGCCGACTTCCTCTTTTACTTGAATCTGATTGATACCATCTAACTGATATTCCACTGGGTCCTCAACCGTAATTATGTTGACGCCTTCTTCATTTAAATGAGAAAGGGCCGCATATAACGTAGAGGACTTACCTGAGCCTGTTGGTCCAGTAATCAGCATCATACCGTTTGGATGGGCTATCATTTTCCTGAAAAGTGCTTCATTACTTGCACTAAAGCCTAATTTATCAATATCATTGGCTGAATTAGTTAAATCTAAAATACGCATAACTACCTTTTCACCATAAACTGTTGGTAGTGTAGCTAAACGGATATCGACAGGTCTAAAATTAACATTGGTTTTAATACGTCCATCCTGCGGAATACGATTTTCTGTAATATTTAAATTCCCCATAATTTTAATACGCGCCAATACGACGTTTTGCATGTGCTTTGGCAAGGATCGCTCAGTACGTAGCACACCATCTACCCGATAGCGGACACGAAGCTCTGTTTCTTGCGGATCAAAATGGATATCACTAGCGCGCTGTGCGACACCATTCGCAATAATTTGATTCACTAAACGAACAATAGGTGAATCCTCATTCTCTATTTCCTCTTGTGTTTCCGTACTTGTGGCAGCCAAATCCAACATTGCCGCATCCATTGATTCCTGTAAATCATAGTATTTTGTTATCGTCCGATATAAATCATCTTTTGCCGCAATACTTGTCTCGATTTGACAGCCTGTCGTCATACGAACTTCCTCAATGGCGAAATAATCCATTGGGTCTTCCATTGCAATAAACAATTTATTTTTTTCTTTGCGAATCGGCATAATATTTGTCCGCTTTGCCAGCTCCGCTGGAATTAGCTGTAATAATTCGGGACTAATTGAAAACTGATTCAGGCTGATATGAGGGATACCAAGCTGGAATTCTAAGACTTCAATAAGCTGCTGCTCTGTTAAGAAATTTTCTTTGATAAGGAAATCTCCAAGCTTCTCATTTTTCATCTTAGTAGTTAATGCGTACTCAAGCTGGTCAGCTGTGATAACACCTGATTCCACCAGTAAATCCCCTAAACGTTTACGCCCTGGCTTCATTGCCATAAACATACCTCCAATCGTTAAGGACTTGTTTGTACAAAATTACCACCTTTATCATAGTAGCCATAGACAATTTCTGGTCCATCTTCTTGCTTTGTTTCCTCTGATTTTGAAGGTTTCACATCAGGCAAACCATTACCATCTAAATCCACTTCTAAATCAGGATCTGTTGCACCCGCCCCTACGTTCTGAGTAGGCGTTGTGATAATAACAGGCTCCTGCGAAGAACGCATAACAATTCGATTTTGAGGTGCATAATAATCTCTACTAATGAATTGTTCTTCTGTTGCTCCGTTCTCTACAATGGAACGATAAACTTCCACTCTTGAACCCTCTTTACCCTCTTGCTCCACTCTTTCTTGTCCAGCCTTTAACTCCTTCGAATAGCGATAAATAATGCGTGGCTTTACAATTTTATCCTTACTAACACGTACTGTGATGTCCTTGTCTTTCGCGGCTGCAAAAACTTCTATCTTTAATTGATTACCCTCTATAGATGCTTTCAGTTTACCGAGCTGCTCAGACCGATTAATAAATTGTAAGTCTTTTGCTAATGCTGCATTGATATCTGCCTCAATTCCCTGTTGCAAATAGCTTGGATTTATTTCCTGAGAGTGTCTTTCTAAAATTTCGTAATCCGTTTGAAGAATTACACTATATAGCATTGATGCCACAAAATCTAAACCTGCATCATTGACAACCCCGGCCTGTTCACCTAAAAGTGTAAGCAACGAGATGGATTGATTTGGAACTAGATTTACATCATTTAATAACGGAATGATTTTTGCTACTCCTTGACTATTTGCTGGTAGCTCGGCAATCTGAAAGGCAATCCTTTCCCCTGTTTGCATGGAACCTTCATTGATAACGGCTTCGACCTTATGCTCCTTCAAATAGCTGGCTTGTAAGATTAGTTTCTGGAGTGTTTTATCTGTATCCCAAACACCTGCTTCATCTATTTGCTGCGTAATTGCTTCATTGACGGTAACAGGAATGGGAATATGAACGACTTTTTCTTTTTGCCAAAAAGCATACCAAGGCTTTTTAGTCAGCATTTCGTACTGAGCAATAGCTGCTGATGGATCAAAAACAAATTGTTTCGAGTCAATGGTTTTGGCTATACCATCACTAACAATTTCCATTTCGGCACCTTGCCATTCTGAAATTGCATTTTGTAGCGTAGTTGCTAAATCTACTGTTTTCACATCATGGATCTCAATACCCCCAATAGTTGAAGATTGAGGACCTTCTTTAGCAAAAACTGTGTCATTTAGCACAAATGATGGAACAAAAAATCCCACAACTAGAACAATTACCAAAAACAAGCTAATTATTTTTATGTATGTTTTCATCCACATCATCCTTTATTTAACTTAGTGGTTTTTCTATTTATATACAAATGATACTACAACTATGGTATTCTGACACTACCAAAATGCAACTTTATTCCGATTTTACTTTTGATTTTTATACAAAAATTCAAAAATAATTCAAAAGGTAGTTCTATAGAATCACAAAGTGTTTTATAATTCTATAGAAACAACTCTGTAATTTGTTATAATATCCTAGATAGTAATTTTTATCTAAATATTTTTAAGTATGTAATCCCGTTGTATGATATTAGGATGTAAATTATTAAAAAATTAAAGCCATTTGCTGTTTATTGAGTGAAATGAAGCTGTAGGATTTATTTACCCTTATTTATCTTTTCCATTCATAGTTGAACGTACTATTTATATCAAGTTAAAATTTTATCCTTCGAAGCCAAAATATCAAATTGAGATTATTGAAGAATAGACCAATTTTAATAGTTCACACAAGATTTCAATTTAATTAAATACATAAATTTAGCACTATCATTACTTAGTCTTCAATTTTTTTATCATGGAAAGGTGTTGAAGAAATGAGCCCCAAAAAGGTATTTAACGAACGTGGTATTTCACTAATAGAGGTTGTTGCGTCTATCGTTCTTCTAGCTATCATACTGGTTTCTGTAATTAATTTACTACCCCAAATGGGTAAAAAAAATAACCAAAATGAAGATAAACAAATTGCTGTAAACCTTGCATCAAAAGAGCTAGCTTATTGGCAATCTGCATTACAGAGTGATTTTAATACTTTGTTGGCTAATCCAAATGGTAAGTTTTCATTTATCAAATCTGATGACAAGCTTACATATGATGGTGATGATACGATTACCATTAAAACATCTAATACTAGATCAAAGCCTTCAAAATATTATACTGAGATTAAAATAACAAAAACACCAGATCTAGATTCACAACCCACAAAAGCCAATCAGATTAGTATTTTTATATATAAAAATAACAATATTTTAGTAGCAGAAACTTATGGTTATGTCTTTTACTGAGGGTGAAAATTATGAAAAATAATAATGAAAGAGGACTTACTTTAGTAGAAGTGTTAGCAACAGTGATTATATTGTCTATCATTTCAATTCTAGCATGGAGTATATTTTTTCAAGGCACAGAATATTCAAAGAAAGCTGTATCTAAAAATCAAATGCAACAAGAAGCTAATGTTATTATTGCTAGTTTAAACTCTATTCATAAACGTTCTATTGAATATGGTGCCACTTCAAACAACTGTATCCTATCGGTTCAATACACTACCAAAAGTACAACAAAAACAGAAGTGTTTGAAAATAGTCAGATGTGTATCCAAGCAAATGATTTTACTATAAATCCCAAAACAACTGATGCAGATATACACTTAACAATTGAGGAAAAGAGCAACCCTAAAAATAAAATCGAAATCAATTCTTTATTAAGTCGCTTAAAGGAGGATAAAAAATAGTGAGGAATGTCCTAAATAATAATAATGGTTATGTATTGGCGTTAGTATTAATTATATCTATATTAATTACTGTGATTTTCTTCTCATTTCTAGCAATTTCCTCCAATACAACAAAACAACATAACATTGTGGAAAGTACATTCCAATCCCAATCTATCGCAGAAATGGGCGCAAGTTATTTTCAACATGCTATGACAAATGAAATTATTACAAAACAAGAAAATATTATCAAAAAGATTATAGATCAGAGAAACGAAGATATTAAAGCAAAGCAATTACAAGATGATCAACATTATATAGGTTTGGCTATAAAAGATATGGAAGAGGTTTTAACAGATATAGTTTTATCTTTAAAAAAAAGTGATGATAAAGAAGATGATCCTGAAGAAAAAACTATTAAAATGAAAGTACACTCAAATCCTAAAAATTCCTTTGAGGTTACCCCTGTAACATTTTCACGAGCTGATGATGCACTTATTATTAACTTTACAAGTATAGGGCATGACGAAGCAAAAAATGCAGAAATTAAGGGAACAATTTCCGTTGATTTTTCCAATATGATTGACCCAACAACTAATAATGAATCTGACGAATCAATTATTACAGGCAATACAATTGCTGATCCAGGGACTAGTTTAAATATTTGTCCAACTGGAACAAGGGCGGATTTATCCAATAAACAATGCCAAATCAAAGGAAATATTACTTATTCTCAAAATGATGAGTTAAAATTCAATAACTCCATCTATCGAGTAAGTGGAACTCTTACAGTTCCAAATATGAATTACCCTAGTGCCAACTCAACACTCTATATAGTTGGTAGTATGAATGGTCAAAACTTAAATTCAATGACTAACGTAAAATTACATGTTGGTGGTGCGCTTTTTGTAAATCAGTTTAATGGTCGTATAGTCGACTCTGTTATTGAAGTTGCGGGAAGTACCACTTTGTATGGAAATTTAGATAATCTAAACAATTCAACTATGTATATCGGTGGATCATTTATGATGGGACAGATAAATCAAATTTCAAACTCAACTATATATGTACAAGGAAGTGCCAATATTTATCAGGGAGTGAATCTTGGAAGGAATGCAAACATTTGTGTCAATGGGGATTTAGCTATAGGCAATATCAATGATAATTCAGGCGGTACGAGTAAAATATATGCTAGAACTTCTTCTAGCACTCATAAATCTGTTATTGTTGGCAATGACACGTTTGAAGCTGCCTGCGCAGGCGGTAGCCCTACAGTGTCTCCTGGTTCAATTGACTATACTACTGAATATGAATATTCATATTAAGAACTAAAAACGTAAAAAATTTAGGGTTATTTAGCGTGCGATAATGAATAAAGCACGCTAAATAACCCATTTTTTATTTCCTCAACAACCTACCCGACAACAGCATCCCAATACCACCAATGGTAATAAATAGAACAGCTCTAATCAATAAATCAAGGGCAGATAAGTCAAAGAAAATTAGCTTAATAAATGCGATAACTAAAATAATAAAGCCTGTTGTGCGCAATGTTTTTAAATGATGTGTGGAACTAATCCATAGTGAAACACTAGCTGTTAAGAATAATGTAATGGATGTAAGGGCGATACTTAGCTTCCAATCAAGGGCGTTGTTATACGTAAATTGATGGATCAGCCCCCATATGGAAATCATCGTGAGCACGATCCCCGTACTTACAATAGCGTCCACATATTTCCCCAGACGGTCCTCGTACAATCGATAAATAATTCCTTTTACAAGCACATCAGCGACAATCGCTACAATCACTGCTAAATAAATTAATCTAGTGATAGTGTTTAAGCTTTCCAACATTGACACTCTAGTGCTGATCATCAAGGAGACTAGTAGGAAAAATGCACCAAGTACTGGCGTTAATGCACGTCCTTTGTAAGTTTCCTCTACAAATAAAGAACCAGTAAATAAGACAGCTAGTACGATACACACCATATATGGAATGCCATTTGCGGCTGTAAAGTATACGGCATCTAGCTTGCTAATATAGGCTAAGAAATAGCCAGCTGTGACCACTGCTAAAATATCGATTACATACAAATCCTTCATGACCTTTTCAAAAGGTGAGAGTGTCTCTTTTGGACGTCTTGCATATAAATAAATAATGATGAAATAGATGATTGGCATAAATAAGCTTAAATGATCGATGCTGAAAAATGGACTTGGTTCATGGAAAATAAAGTTTAGTGTAAATGTCATCACAAGGGAAAGTGAAGTAACGACCTTCATCATACTTGCACGTATTCGTAAGCTCATCATCACGCCTGCAAATGCAATCAAAGGATACAATAAATCATCCACTTTATTCGGAATATTCAATAGAAGTATCATATTACAGAAGGTGATAAACACAAGTGTCACAGCACTATCCAGTACCTCCTGCCATTTTTGACGGTAGCTATAAAACGCTACAGCGCCAAATAAAGCCATTAAAATGAGTAGTAGCATTTCTCCATTTTCAAGAGAACGAATGATTAGGTTCAGCAGTAATAAACTAAATGAGCCTAAAGAAAATTGGAGTCCTATGTGAAGTGGCTTCCATTTGGATTGTGCGTTATACAGTAAACACCATATTGCATAAAAGATTGCTAGAATCACAAGTAAACCAAGTGCAAAAACTACTTGCTGATCACTATTCATAAATGCTACAACACTCACTGCTAGCATTGAAAAGAATGTGGCGATATAAAGGGCTAATTTTTGCTTGTGCTGGTAAATAACTAATTGCAATGCAGCAAACAATACAACCACAAATAATAAAATAATGACAGCACTAAAATCCATATATTCTAGTAGGTAAGGTAGTAATAATGATGTAAAGGCAACAAAAACAGTTAGTGCTTCATTTTTCTTCAAATAGCTAATGGCAATACCATAGCCAATATAAAGCAGCGTAATGCCTAGTGCTGGAATAAGACCAATGATTTCATATAATATGGCACTCGCTGCGGTTGTTAAAATGCCGACAATAAATGCCCCACCATATAAAGAAATCGTTATAGCCGATGAGCCTACTTTCCTACGCTCTAGTACGTAGGCAATAACCGCCAATCCCACCGATAATACATAGGCAAGGATGATTTTCACGCCATCCGATAAATAGCCATAGTCACTGACAAGTTTTAGACCCCAAAGTACGCCCATTACTAAAATAACCATGAATACTTTTGGAAGTGCCCACATAACACGTTCCTCCATCGATGGCTGTGGTTGCACTTCTTTTTCCGCTACTTTAGTCGGGATAGGCTTCGACTCCAGTACTGGTTTTGGTTTAATTGGTTCTGATTGCTTGATCATCGACTGTCTGGCATCAAGAGTATTAATTTTTTCAGTGCTTTGTGAACCTTTTAATACTGTCAACTCCTGACGTAAATCCGCCATTTCCTCCTCGAGCTTCGCAATTCTGCGCTCCAATTCAAGGGACATTCAATCATCCTCCCCACTTTATCAATTTTCTAACATTATAACATATTTATTCTTATTGTAAAATTACACTTTTTGTTCATTTTATCGCGGTCTCCGATACATTAAGGCACGTTCACTATCACTAGTGCCCCGTGTGGTTGGATCGACAATGACCCCCATTAACACAAAAATGGATAAGACTGTATTTAAAAGAGATGATATTTGCTCACTCATCACACCTGTAAAATCATAGCCAAAAATTGCAGCCACTTGTTGTGCGAGTAAGAGCAACAATGAAAATAGCCCTAGTAAAAATGGAATATGTTGAAGACGAACCTTCCAATTAATTCTCATAAAAGCTCACCTCCCCCCCTCTTGCCACAGTATATGCATAGTGGTTATGTGACACATATGCAAAAATGGAACTCTTGCCAAGTTACTAGGATTTTTTGATAATATTTTGTGATGCAAGCTATTTTCAAACGCAGAAGGCATATTCATATATTTTGTTAGGTTGCCGTATTGTATAAATGGAAAAGGAGTGAAACGTCCCTACCAATATCAGCTACCTCCCTTTTTTTATGGCGTCAAGAAATTTTCTACCGTTGATATTTCAACAACATGAAAAATGCCAAGTCCATTTAAGACTTGGCATTTTAGTTAGAAGAGTAGATGACCAACCAATGCTGCAATTGGAAGAGAAATAAGCGTACGTAGTATAAATAAGACGACTAAATCCAAAAACTTCAATGGAATTTTTGTACCTAAAATAAGTCCACCTACCTCAGACATATAGATCAGCTGTGACACAGAAACAACAGCAATAACAAATCTAGTAACTTCCGATTCAATCCCTGCACCTAAAATAGAGGGTAGAAACATATCGGCAAAGCCTACGACCATTGTTTGCGCTGCTTCAGCCGCTTCAGGCAAGCCAAGGACGGTTAAAATTGGTTCAAACGGTTTTCCTAAAATCGCAAAGATACTTGTAAATTCAGCAAGCATTAAGGCAATTGTTCCAAAAGCCATAACGATAGGGGCCACACCCACCCATAAATCAATTACATTTCTAGAGCCATCTTTGAAAAATTGTCGTGGATCTCGATTTGCATGCGCAACAGCAAGTGCATTTTCTAAACCATGTGAAACAGAATTATAGCCCTCTGGTAATTTCTCACGTGAATAATCCACTGGTGTCCCATCTATATACGTATCCTCCTTTTTCGCAAGTGGATAGATTCGAGGCATAATAATGGCTAATACAATTCCACAAAGTACTACTGTCAAATAATAAGGAATAAAATAGCGTGCCAAATGTACAGTATCCAATACAACGATGCAGAATGTGATGGACACTACTGAGAAACTTGTGGCAATAATCGCAGCTTCTTTTTTTGTGTAGTTCCCCATCTCATATTGTTTACTGGTCATTAACACACCTATTGTGCCATCACCTACCCATGACGTAAGAGCATCGATTGAAGAACGCCCTGGACTTTTAAACAGTGGCCGCATAATTTTCACCATCATTGTCCCGAAAAATTCAAGTAAACCGAAGTTTGTTAAAAATGGTAAAAGGAAACCCGCAAACAAAAAAATGGTAAATAAGAACGTCACAAGTCCCTCATTTGGATCCATGAGGAGTCCACCCGTATTTTCATTATTGATGGCAGACGGTCCAAAATTGAAGACCACCATTGAAGCAAAGGCTAAACCGATAATACGAGTAATTGTCCAAAACCAATTAACATAAAACAATGTATCCAACATACTAGGTTCTTTAGCATTTTTACGAGGGATAAATTTCGCTATAAGTGCACCAATTGCAGAGATGGCAAACATTCCAATTGTAAAATAGCTAATGATCGGGGCCACAATCCCCGCTAAAACATTGGCTAATATGGCAATGGGTACTTTCCAGCCCTCTTCCGTTAAAATGGGGGTCATAAATAGAAAGATACCAATTAAAGACGGAATAATGAAGTAAAAATATGTAGCAACAGAATACTTTTTCATTTTTTTATAAAACCTCATCTCTTTTAATCTCAATAATTTATGTATTTTGCATAACAACAATTAAAATAGTGTTTATAAGAAACATTTATTTATCAATTGTTGAACTACTATATAAGCAAAAATATGTTGTTTTCATTCAATATCTCATCCCTCCTTCTGCTATAGAACAATTTAAAAGCTTTGAAGTATTGAGCATTAAACAGAAAAACACTCAAATTATTCATGTTTTTATAACATAAACGTGATATAAAACTATTGTAAACGCTACAACGCAATTGGTTCAACCTCACAATATTCAGAATATTTATACATTCATAAAATAAAAGCCTAACTTCTTAATTAGAAATTAGACTCCTTTGAATTAGCTAGTAATTCTATGATGCATCAGTGATTTTTTAATTGTTTTATTGGACCTTTCGTAACTTCAGTCAGTTTTGAATTGATAGCAAAGATTTTTGCGTTGATCGTAGTGATTCCAAATTCAGCTAGCCTTTTTGAATGCATTGCTATATATTGTTCAGCTGTGCTTTTTGATTCAAATAGATAGATGCCGCCTGCTTCGTTTGTTTCAGGGCTCTCTGTCCAAATTTTCCACAAAAGTCCTTCCTCTTCATAAATACTTTTTGCTAAATCAGAAAACGCTTCTGCCATCTCGTCACCAAATGGTCCATCCAATTTAAAATCTACCTGTAATACGTATGTCATTGCCCTTCTCCTCATTATTTAGTAGTAATATAACATTCACCAAGTATTTCCTTCATTTCATATTGATCTGATGAAAGCTCTTTTTTCACATAAGATATAACCTCTGACTTTTCCAAATCATACATGACTTCAATTTCTTTCGAAAATAGAAGCTTTTCTTTTTCAAGCAAGCTTAAAAGAGATGGCTGTTGTTTTGGTTGCAGCTCTTCAAAATCGAGAACCTGTTTTAGTCCTTCCACATAGTTTACAAATGGACGCCCACCAACAATTTTCAACCCTTTATGATCTTCATTCATCATAATAATTGTTGGAAATCCTCTTACGCCCAGATTTCTTGCAAGGTCAAAATCTTCATTTAATAACTGTTGCCCGCTTGTTTGTTCTGATTCGTTTACAATAGCCACTCCATCAAGCCCCAGTTTATTTACAATGTCAATCATAACGGATGTATCTGCAATATTTTGATTAAATACGAATAGCGCTTCTCTTGCTCTGCGCAAATATTCAAATGCTATAGCATCATGCTGATTTTTTTGAATCACTTTAAAAACACGAGATGGTGGATAGGATGATTGCACTGGATTGTTCATCATCACTGTTCCATCTATTGGCATGCGATAATATTCTCCAACTTCTCTCCAGTGTCCTACAACGTCGGCAGGTCCAGATATTCCATTAGCAGGGTCTACTGGACCATCACCCCATTTTTCTAGTAATCCTCCCATAATCGTATGAAAGTTAAAATAGTGTCCGTACTGCTCGATAAAACGTCGAAGAACGGGTTCGAGTGCCCAACAATGAGAACATATTGGATCAGTTACATAGTATACTTCAATGGATTTCTTTGGTTGATTAAAATCAATTATCCCTAATTCCTCCTCGCCAGCTACTCCACATACACCTGTCTCTAAATCACAAACCATTGGATGATTCTTCAATTGACTATCCCCTTTTCTTACTTTCATTAAATATAAATATATAACTCTCTTATTTGCCTTACAGTTGTATTTTATTCATAATAAAATCATCAATAAACCAATAATCTATTTGAATTGTTGTTTATACAACACTTTGAAGAAATTGTTTAAAAAGGAGTGTAAGTAATGACCTCATCTAAGACAGATCTTCGTGTTATACGGACTCGTAAATTAATCATGGATTCTTTCATTACACTTTCTAGTAAAAAAGAGTTCAAGGATATAACGGTTAAGGATATTACGACAGAGGCTATGATTAATCGTGCGACTTTTTATTATCACTTTGAAGATATATATGATTTGTTAGAGAAGGTCCTATCAGAAGTATTATTAATTAATTTGAATGATGACTTTCTACAACATAACGAACTTAATGAAGGAGCTTTCATTATTCTCTTTAAAGCGATAACTAATTTTCAAAAGTCATTGTCTAATCGTTGTCATAGAGGCTATGAAGAGACAATTGCTCGCATTATTAGAGAGCAGCTTGAAATTATCTTTTACAAAATGTTATTGAAACAAAATGCAGCGACAGAGAACGAAGCGTTAAAAATGACTGCTGTAATATTAAGCTGGGGAATCTATGGCGCTTCTATAGAATGGAGAACTAGCAATCAGGAGATACAGCCCGAAGAATTTATCAAACCTGCAATTCCTTATTTAATGGCAGGTATTGATGGCAAAAATAAAAGTGAATAAACACCTATGAAATGCTATAAGTGTTTACTCACTTTTGGTGGTTTAGAGATTTTGTTGTTATGATTATCTTTTTATTTTTGGACAGGAGATACAATAATCATTTGCTTCATCAGAGGTATGATAATAGAAACAACATGTTTTTCTCAAGCGTACAGGTTGCTCCGATTCCATAATTGTCACTTTAGGACCACAATAGTCCGTCAAAGGATTTTTTCTCTCTCCAAAAATGGAGCCTGGTGCTAGGTTTACAATATAGTGATAATCCTCTTGTATACGAGCCTTTTCTTGCTCACTGGCTCCTTCCCCTATTTTCGTTTCATAGAGCCAATTCACATAAATAGCTGTGTTTTCCCATAAGATTGTTTTTGGAATTTTACTTATTTTCGCTAATGACTGCCAAACCTTCGCTAAATTATTCGCAAAGATTTCTCTAAGAACCTCATCACGCCATTTTTCACGGTCTTCAGTAGGTATTGACACTGTGCGATCGATTAGCCGAATAGTAGGAAGCCAAGGTTTTGAATATTCCGCTTCTACCCACATATTTTCAATTCTGCAATGTAGTCCTTTATCGTATCTGGACATAGCATAGAAGGCTGAAGCTATCGTTAAGACGCTATAGCGCTTCGCAAACAACGATGCCGTAACTAGGATAGAAGGCGATTGAAAGAAATGGGCAATTTTTTGTAAATAATCTAGAGCTTGTTCATTGTCCAATAAATTTTTGGCATATAAAGAGTATGTAGCATCTACTGCAGGCTCTATCGACAATCGATACTCTCTTAGTAACACGGATGTTTCTTCAGCTGACAGTGATAGGCTCAACAGATCCCTACCTCCTCTAATTCCACTGTTTGAACTGTTCGCCCCTTGCCATGTGGCACACATAAAGGTGTACCAAAAAGCGGATCTTTAATAATGGTACAATCCATACGAAAAACAGCCTGGACCATCTCTGCTGTCACCACTTCCTCTGGCTTGCCTTGGGCATAAACCTGTTTATTACGTACCGCCACAATATGATGGGCATAGCGACAGGCTAAATTTAAATCGTGTAATACCATAACGACAGTACGCCCTTCCTTGTCATTTAAATCAAATAGTAAATCTAAAATTTCTACTTGATGTGCCATATCTAAATAAGTTGTAGGTTCATCTAGTAAAATAAGATCTGTTTTTTGCGCTAATGTCATAGCAATCCATACACGTTGCCGCTGACCACCTGATAATGCATCTACTGGACGATCGGCAAATTCAGTCATCTGTGTTACTGCAAGCGCATTGTTAACAATTTTTTCATCCTCCGTAGACCATTGCTTTAACCAACTTTGGTGTGGATAACGACCTTGCTTAATCAATTGCTGAACAGTTAATCCTTCTGGTGCAACAGGGCCCTGCGGCAAAATAGCTAAACGTTTCGCTACCTCTTTCGTTGAAATGGCATCTAGTTTATTCTCATCTAAAAAAATTTCACCCGACTTCGCTTTTTGTAATCGTGCAAATGTCCGAAGTAGTGTAGATTTTCCACAACCGTTGGCCCCAACTAGTACTGTAATTTTTCCTTTTGGTATTTGAAGATTCAAATCCTCTAAAATAAGATTTTCTCCATAGCTTACATGTAAATTTTGTGCTTCTAAGACATGTTTCAAATTCCTGTCACCTTCTTCTCCCGCTTTTAACTTTTTTATTATGAAGCTTTATTGATTGCGCGTTCTAAATAATAAATAAATAAAGAATGGTGCGCCAATTGCAGCAGTAAAGACTCCTGTAGGTAAGTCCTTTGGTAAAAAGGCTGTGCGTGCCACCATATCAGCCACAATGACAATGATTCCACCTATAATAGCTGTCACAGGAATTAATCCTGCAAAGGAACGCCCAACAAGCATTCTGCTCATATGAGGAGCCACTAATCCAACAAAGGCGATGCCACCAGCAAAAGCTACTGCAGAACCAGCTAGCATGACACTAATGAGTAGAAAAAGTAAACGATACACTTGTACTTTTACTCCTAGCCCTATCGCTATTTCATCGCCTAATTCCTTCACATTCACCGTTCTTGCTAAAATAAATGTTAGTGGCACTAAAATGACTAGCCATGGTAATAGCAAAAAGACATCCTGCATATTGGCCCCATACAAACTACCTGTCAGCCATAAATAGGCTTTCGTTGTAGCGGCTACATTACTGATTACAAGCAGCATCGTCACAACCGCCTTTGCTAAAGCTGAGATGCCAATTCCAATTAGTACCATTCGAATTGGTGTGACTCCTTTTCTCCATGATAGTAGGTAAATGATGAAGGAGACAATACCAGCACCTAATATAGCAGCTAACGGTAAAAATTGAATGCTGACTGATCCCATAAAGTACACAATAAAAATAATTGCCCCCATCGATGCTCCGCTCGTTATACCAATAATATCTGGGGCAGCAAGAGGATTACGGATAATTCCTTGTAAAATTAAACCGGCCACTCCCAGCGCAGCACCAACTAATAAGGCCATCAACACACGCGGGAGCCTTAATGTATGTAAGACAAAATCGTAATCTCCATTGCCATAGCCTAATAATTCTTTCACCACAGTGACAGGATGGATAAACTCGCTCCCCGCAGATAAACCAAGAACCGTTATGAGGACTAATAATAAGCTTAAAAGTAGTAGAATCCAAGCCGTTCTTTTAGCAATTTGAAAAGATATACGATTAGTTTTCGTTCGAACCGACACATAATTAGGCATTTTTTGCTAACCCCTTTCGTGCAATATAAATGAAGAAAGGAGCTCCGATTAAGGCTGTCATGACACCAATCGGCATTTCCAATGGCATAATCACATATCTTGCCGCAATATCAGCCAACAGTAGCAATATTGCTCCCAACACGGCACTGTAGGGAATAATCCAGCGATAATCCGTGCCAACAAGATGGAGCGCCATATGAGGGACAATCAAGCCAATAAAGCCTATTGAACCTGCAACAGCTACTGAACTGCCTGCCAGTATGATAATAATTATGCCTAGCGTGATTTTCGTGAGCATTGTTCGTTGTCCTAATCCTTTGGCAATATCATCTCCTGATTGTAAAATATTGATTGAACGCCCCATAAATATTGCCACGACTGTCACTCCTAAAATAAACGGTAGGACAGGCACGAGCATTTCAATACTACGCCCCGATACAGAACCCGCTAACCAAAACAGGACACTTTGTAAACCTTGTTCATCGATGACTAAAAGCCCCTGCGTAAACGAGACAAATAGAGCTGTAATCGCTGCACCAGCTAATACTATTTTTATCGGTGTTAACCCATCTCTTCCTAATGAGCCTAGGAAAAAAACCATCGCCCCCGCTGCACCTGCCCCTAAAAAGGCAATCCACATATAGCTCATTAAAGATTGAACGGAAAAAAGAGTAATAGCACTGACAATAAAAAATATGGCCCCTGCATTAATACCTAAAATATCAGGAGCTGCTAAAGGATTTCTTGTTAATGCTCGCATTAATGCGCCCGCAATGGCAAGGCTTGCGCCAACTACTGTAGCGATCACAGCTCTTGTAAATCTAGATGTTCGAATAATGACATGCTCCTTGTTAGCAGCATCAAAATGAAAAATAGCATCATAGATTGACGAAAAAGGTATGGACGTTTGACCAATAGCTATGCTGATTATAAATGCCAGCAAAAGAATCAAACAGCTGATGAATAAACCTATTTGTTTCATCGGTGTACTGGAAAGAATAATTCTCATGTTATGCCAACTTTCTTGATCCACAATTTAGCTTATGTAGGTTTCAATTATGCTCAAACACTACAATGAGAGGGCTGTTATTCAAGTATTCTCTAACACTTTTAACAGCCCATCCTTCATTCACTATTTTTCTAATTCAAACTTGTCATAAATATCATCTAGCATTAAATTAGCACTAGTAATACCACCTGCTAGATTCCAATTAATTTCATCTACCTGATAAACTTGATTCGCTTTCACTGCGTCAAGCTCTTTCCAAAGTGGATGGTTTGTCCAATCTTCATAAGTTTTTTTCACTGTCTCATCATTTTCCATAAACATATAAATAACATCAGCATTCATTTGAGTGATGCTTTCCTTGTCAGTTAGCTTCACAATTTCTAAAGAATCATCTGTTAAATTTTTAGGACCTTGGAATCCAAGCTCAGATAAAATAGAACCCGCATAACCTGTCACATAAATGCGAGCATGGTCTGCTCTGAAGTTGACAACAGAAACATGGAATGGCCATTTATCGCCAAGCTTCTCTTTGATTTTTGTTTGGAAATCAGCTACTCGCGTATCCCAATCGCCAAGTAATTCTTTCACCTTATCTTCTTGATTCATTGCTTGACCCATCATTTCAGCTGTTCCTTTGAAATCGAAAACCGTTTCATGAGCAACTGTTGGAGCAATCTGCGATAACTGATTATAAATTTCTTCATGACGTACTTTAGAAGCAATAATTAAATCTGGTTTAAGCTTTGCAATTTCTTCAAGGTTTGGTTGTGTTTCTTGTCCTACAATTGCAACGCCATCAAGCTCATTCTTCATATAATTATAAACAGGCGCTTCAGCCCAAGATTCTACTACCCCAACTGGCTTAATGCCCATAGCTACTGCAACATCTGTTGCGCCTTGATATAGTGTAACGATTTTTGTAGGTGTGCCTTCAATCGTTGTAGTACCCATTGCATGTGTAATCTCACGACTAGAAGATTCTGTTTCAGTGTTACTTTCTTCTGCTTTGTCATTCTCTTGTGAACTACTGGAGTTCGATGTTTTCTCCCCACACCCAACTAATAATAACGCGAAGGCTAATAGTAGTGTGAAAAGTACAAAAAAGTTCTTTTTTTGCAGTGATAATTTTGGCATAAATTTCCTCCTAAGAAATAATCGACAACGATAATCATTATCAATTAAAGAGTATACTGTACGATTGTTTTATTGACAATATCTATTTTTTCAAAAAACATACTTTTTTAATAAAAATTTATTTTACATTATGACGCTAGGAAGAACGTTATTTGAAAAACCTATTCATCGTGTTGAAAACCAAGCATTTGGATGGTTGTTAGACTCATTATCTTCACTTTGAAAATATGTGCTATTTTGTTCACTACTGTTAGAAATGAAAGAAGTTTTGCAGCATGATCGAGGGGGAGGATCATCGCCCTTTGGAAAGGACGATGATGGAACGGAAAACGCCTCGCCCCGCGAAATTGCTTTTCCTGCCGTTGACATCATCATTTTCAACAATATGTCATGCTTTCATTTCACTCAAAGACGTAGGCAAATTGATTATAGATTTTCTACTATTTTAGTTACTTGTTAGATTTACCTATGCATTAATAGGCAAATAAATAGACCCTATCGACGTATATCTCATATCTTAATAATGAACTACAACTTATCAAAACAGGAGGTAATAACATGTTTCAACGAAGACGCCATCCGGCAAAAGGTCCACACTGCTGTCCGCCACAAATGATGCCAATGCAATATGATCCACCACAATTTTTACCACCAGAGCAATATGTACGCACAAATTATATCCATACAGTTGTTCCACACGTACAACCTGCACATGTTACAACAGTGAACAAACATATGATTGATCATCAGTATTATTTCCCATGCACAGAATCTGTCGTGAATGAATGCTGTGAAACACATACAATGTGCGGTATGCCACCTAACCCTTGCCATATGCCACACCATCATAAACATATGCGCTAATACTAAAATAACGATGGGGTTGTCATATGACCCCATCGTTCCTAATATGTTCAGAAAAAAACCGAGTACCCTTTATCAGGCACTCGGTATCTTTATGATTAATACATTTTTAAATATTGATCGCGTTCCCACTGATGAACAGTTGTACGGTACATATCGAACTCGATTTCTTTTGCTTCTTTAAAGTTTGCATAAATATGCTCACCTAATGCTTCCTGTGCTACTTGATCTTTAGCAAGTAATGTTAGTGCATCATCAAGTGCTGCAGGTAGATTTTCAATACCATTTGCTTGACGCTCTTCTTCCGACATCACATAGATGTTGCGGTTAATTGCAGCAGGTGGTGTTAGGCTTTGACGAATACCTTCAAGACCTGCTTCTAAAATAACAGCCATCGCTAAATATGGGTTTGCAGAAGGGTCTACAGAGCGTACTTCAACACGAGTTGAAAGGCCACGTGCAGATGGAATACGAATTAATGGTGAACGGTTTTGTGCAGACCATGCTACATAACATGGTGCTTCATAACCTGGTACTAGACGTTTATAAGAGTTAACTGTTGGGTTTGTTACAGCTGTGAAACCTTGTACGTGTGCAAGAACACCCGCCATGAATTGCATAGCTGTTTCAGAAAGACCTAATTCTGTAGATTCATCATAGAACGCATTTTCTTTGCCTTTAAATAGTGACACGTTAAAGTGCATACCAGAGCCTGCTTCACCAAATAGTGGTTTTGGCATAAATGTAGCGTGTAAGCCATGTTTACGAGCGATTGTTTTAACCACTAATTTGAATGTTTGGATGTTATCACATGCAGTAACAGCATCCGCATATTTAAAGTCGATTTCGTGTTGTCCTGGAGCTACCTCATGGTGTGATGCTTCAATTTCAAAGCCCATTTCTTCTAGCTCTAACACAATATCACGACGGCAATTTTCACCAAGATCTGTTGGAGCTAAATCGAAATAACCACCATGGTCATTTACTTCTAATGTTGGTTCGCCTTTTGCATCTAATTTGAATAAGAAGAATTCTGGCTCAGGCCCTAAATTGAAGCTTGAGAAGCCCATTTCTTCCATTTTTTTAAGAATACGTTTTAGGTTGTTACGTGGGTCACCAGCAAACGGTTCGCCTTTCGCAGTGTAAACATCACAGATAAAACGTGCTACTTTCCCTTTTTCAGAAGTCCAAGGGAATACTACGAAAGTATCAAGATCAGGATATAAATACATATCAGATTCTTCGATTCGAACGAAACCTTCAATAGATGAGCCATCAAACATCATTTTATTTTCCAGTGCTTTGTCTAATTGACTTACAGGAATCTCAACATTTTTGATAGTGCCAAGAATATCTGTAAATTGTAAACGAATAAAGCTTACGTTTTTTTCTTCGATGAGACGTTTAATGTCCTCTTTTGTGTATTTACCCACAGTTTTCCACACTCCTATAATTTGTCTAGCTTTTATGTTTACCCTACCCTATTTATTAATAGAATCGAGATAAATCCCCTCTTCGGATGGACGATTTTTGCATGCGCTGTGCTTGACGCATTTCTTCGCGCATAATTTGGCGTAATTCTGAATCACTTAAATCTTGCTCATCAGTTGTTGCAACAGGATTTTTCTTTTTAGCAAATATTTTTTTAATCTTCGCCATATTCATACCCTGTTCTAAGTAATCTTTAACCTCAAGCAATGTGTCGACGTCATTTAGTGAAAACATACGTCGATTGCCTTCTGTTCGGTGCGGCTCAATTAAATGGTGTTCTTCATAATAACGAATTTGTCTTGCCGAAAGCTCTGTTAATTGCATCACGATACTCATCGATAATAACGGCATAGTTCGTCTAATTTCACGACTCATTTAAGTCCTCCTCCAATACCCGCTTATCATATAACGAAATTTTTTTACTGTCAACCAACCATGTAAGGTTATCTAACATGGTTAGCACTATTTTTTTCAATCTGATTAAAAATTGTAAAAAACTATTCATATTTAGGCTTTATCTATTGTCTTGTTATACTTTTTGAATGGCTTGAACCGCACTGCAAATAGCAAATTTAACGTGTTCATATGTTAGTCCGCCCTGGATAAATGCTGTATATGGCGGTCGTATTGGGCCATCCGCTGTTAGCTCAATGCTGGACCCCTGAATAAATGTTCCAGCCGCCATAATGACATCATCTTCATAGCCTGGCATATAGGCTGGTTCAGGAGCATAATGGGCATTTATCGGTGAGTTCGCTTGTATTTCGCGACAAAAGTCAATCATTTGCTGAGCCGTTTGGAACGATACTGATTGAATTAAATCTGTACGCTTCGCATGATAGCTCGGAGAAGTGCTCATGCCGATTTCCTCAAGCATTGCAGCTGTAAATATCGCCCCTTTTAGTGCTTGCGATACAACATGTGGTGCCAGGAAAAATCCTTGATAAAAATCACCTAGTGTATTTAATGTGGCCCCCGCTTCTGCTCCAATACCTGGGGATGTCATACGATAGGCACATTTCTCCACTAAATCTGCGCGGCCAGCAATATAGCCACCAATTTTAGCCAAGCCTCCACCTGGATTTTTAATGAGCGAGCCTGCTATTAAGTCAGCCCCAACCTCTGTAGGTTCCTGGGCCTCTACAAACTCGCCATAGCAGTTATCTACAAAAATAATAGCTTTCGGAGCTAATTTACGTACCTTTTCACACATATCTGCAATTTCTTCAATTGTAAAGGATGGACGTGTTGCATAGCCTTTTGAACGCTGAATCGCGATCATTTTGGTTTGTGCTGTAATGGCCGCTTCTACACCTGCCCAATCAATAACCTGATTATCTAGTAAATCCACATGTCGATAACCGATTTTATAATCTTTCAGTGAACCTGTATCTTTATCACCACCATCGACAATGGATTGCAATGTATCATATGGCTGACCAGAAATATAAAGCAGCTCATCACCAGGACGCAAAACACCGAATAGACTAAGCGTGATTGCATGTGTCCCTGAAATAATTTGTGGTCGGACTATGGCTGCCTCTGCACCAAATACTTCCGCATAAACACGCTCTAGATTATCCCGCCCCTCATCATCATAGCCATAGCCGTTTGATGGGTGTAAATGATAATCACTTACTTGATGCTTTCTGAAAGCTGCTAGCACCTTCTGCTGATTGTAGAACGCCATTTCTTCTACCTTGGCATGATAAGGCCGAACTTGCTCCTCTACTTTTGCCGCTAACGATAGCGTTTCTGTTGATAAATTTGATGTAAACGTCATTCTTTCTTCTCCATTTCACAATGTCTCGCATTTCAATCAGTAAGATTTATTGACTATCTAAATTGACTTCAATCACTCTAGAATTCCCTAACCAACTACTGGTATATGAACGCTTTTGACGAATGTTTTTCTTTATTTTAATCACATTTTATCAATTTGTATGTGCACCTGTAAAACTTGCCTATTGTTTCTAAGAGGATTTTACGCTAAGCTAATGTGCGGACTCATTTCAAGATGCGTATTTAATGACCGATTTTGGCTATTAAATTCATAGATTCTGTTACGTAAAAAGTCTTTTAACTTTTAATAAAGTTTATTTATTGATAGAAGGGGTGAAAGGGATGGCTTGGGAGGTTTTTAGTATTATAGGAACAATTGCCTTTGCTATTTCTGGGGCAATTATTGCCATGGAAGAAGAATACGATTTATTCGGTGTATATATACTTGGTATTGTGACTGCTTTTGGTGGAGGAGCTATCCGAAATTTACTCATTGGACTACCTGTCACAACACTTTGGGGACAGGATATGATGTTTCAAATAGCGCTTGCTGCGATTACGATATTCTTTATTTTTCCGCATCATCTGATTCAACATTGGCATCGTTGGGGTAACTTCACAGATGCGATTGGCTTATCAGCATTCGCTATTCAAGGCGCACTCTATGCTGTTAAGCTTGATATGCCAGTAAGCGCAGTCATTGTAGCTGCTGTTTTGACAGGTTCAGGTGGGGGTATTGTACGAGATTTATTAGCTAGAAGAAAACCATTAGTTCTCCGTGATGAAGTTTATGGTGTTTGGGCAGCTCTTGCAGGATTGCTAATCGGATTCGAGGTTTTTACAGGAGACATTTTCCTTTATATTTTATTCGCAGTGATTACAGCTTTACGTATTCTTTCCTATATGATGAAGTGGCGCTTGCCATTACGAAAGTTAAATCGTGCATAAACACCATTCAGCCAATGACCAAAAATTAAGTCATTGGCTGTTTTATTGTTTTTATCTTTTTAACAACTGCATTGATTCTTCTAAAGTCGCCATGTTTTTCATCATCGAGCAAGCTGCATCTAAAATAGGAAAGGCTAAGGCTGCTCCAGAACCTTCGCCTAAACGCATATTCATGTGCAACATTGGTTCAATGCCTAGTAAGGCAGCGGCAATTTTTGCCCCTGGTTCCTCTGAAGCATGGGAAGGAATGATATAATCGATTACTTTTGGTTCGAGCTTATAAGCAATGAGGGCTGCTATAGTTGAAATAAATCCATCAATGACAACGGGTTTACGATGGGCAGTAGCGCCAAGAATAATACCTGTCATCGCCCCTATCTCTAACCCTCCAACCTTAGCCAGAACATCAATAACATCATTTGGATTAGGCTGATTTAAGGTAATTGCTTTTTCAATAACTGCCGCTTTATAGGCAATGCCTCCTTGGCCTACTCCTGCACCAAACCCCGTTACTTCGATAGGGTTGCATCCCGTCAAAACAGCTAATATCGCAGCACTTGGTGTTGTATTGCCGATGCCCATTTCTCCAGTCCCAAGTACATCAGCACCTTTTATGATTTCCTCAGTGGCCACACGGATTCCTACTTCTATCGATTGAATGGCTTCTTGTTTGGCCATAGCTGGACCTTGTGCCATGTTATCTGTACCATATTTAATTTTATGAATAATGACACCTGCATCAAGTGGAATATCTTCTTTTACACCCACATCTACTGTGACCACCTTTGCATTGGTAATCCCCGCAATCGCACAAACGCCTGTACCCCCCTTAGGAAAATTTAATGTTTGAAAGACCGTAACATCTTGTGGATTCGTGGTTACACCTTCCTCGCAAACACCATGATCTGCAGCACAGACAATCATCACTTTTTTGTCGACCATCGGATATAATTGTCCTGTTATACCAGAGAGCTGTACGGCAAGTGATTCTAGTTTACCCAAGCTACCTGGGGGCTTACAAAGCGCATCAATCCGCTTTCTAGCTTGCTCCATACTTTTCATATCAGCCCCCTGAATGTTTTGAATCGTGTCTTGTAATAATTGCATGATTATTTCTCCTCTCGTTCTCATTAAGACAAAATAAAAAGTCTGTAGTTTATTGTCATGACAAATAAACTACAGACTTTTCCATCATCTATATCTTCTAAAGCATGTAGGCAGGTCTCCTGGCTCAAGTTCAACACCTCATAGTACCTTCCCAGCAATTTGCTAGTGGCATACACTATGAAATTCCCTTATACAGTGGCGGGTCCGCTAAAGCTTTTCACTTTATTCCCTATTCTCCCTAATGGGCACCTATTGCTTTTATGTAATTATGTTAAATCTACTTTACAACTTTTTTAGTGTCAAGAGGAAAAAATCTTTTGAGTGTTAACTTAGTACATACTGCTATTCACAATATAAGCTATCAAGAGCTTGTCACAATAAATGAATCCTTCACTTGATTCCTAGTCTTCCATAATTAGTGCTTTTTAGAATTCTCTATGTCTAACACTCGGCTTGTACAAAAATCCATTACTGAATCAATTGCCATAACAAGTAAACTACAGACTTTTCAATCATCTCTACCTTCCATAGCATATGTTCTGCCAATTCACTGAGTAATGTTGAACATAAAAGTTGAAATCTTAATAATCTGTTCAATGTAAACATAAATTATTTCTATGATTAAAATTAGGGTAAGTATCAATAGTAAAACGATGAAAAGTTAGGAGTAGATACGATGAATGCAAAACAATTAAGAAACGCTATTGCTGAAACCTGTGAAACGCACGATAGCCTCTATGCCAAACTCGTAAAACCGATCAATCAGTTGTTAATCAATATCGACGCTTCGATCAGTGAAGAGACAGCAAATAAAATACTAGAAAATTTAAAGTTATTTCATAGTGGTGATAAATACATTACGGAGTGTCATTTCGAGGAGAGTCAAAATTTCTTGAAAGATGGCATTGAGCTTCTCCAAAAAGGGGATTTGGCGAATGGAGCACTACAAATTTATGGAGCTGGTCTAAACTTTGCTAGTTATGCTTCAAAAGTGCAGGGACAAAAAAATGTTAATATCTACAAAAACTTTGAAGAGAATTTTAATTTTATCATGGATGCCTTGAAAAAATAATCATGAAAAAAGAAAGAGTGTATACTCTTTCTTTTTTCATGATTTATTTAAATTCTAATTCTCCATCATAAGCCAGCATGCCGCCTTCAAGGTTTGTTACATCAAATCCTTGTGCCTCTAAGTAAGCACACGCATTGGCAGAACGAGCTCCAGCCTTACATACAATAATATATGGCTTTTCTACATCTAATTCCTCTAAACGTTCAGGGATAGTTCCGAGTGCAATATGTTGAGCACCTGGGATCATGCCATGGGCTACTTCATCCTCTTCACGTACATCGATAATATATAGGTCCTCATTTGCATCTAACAGATCTAATAATTGTGTTGTTTCCATTGTTTTCATAAACTTTGTCCTCCAAAATATCAAATTCCACTATCATTATAGCTTGTAGCAAAAAAAACAGCCAGTGTGAGAACACTAACTGTTTAACAAACTTATTATACTTCTGTCTCTAAAAACTCTATTTGTTTTGCTGGTACGAATGTAGAAATGGCATGCTTGTAGATTAGGTGCTGCTTATTTTCAGCATCAAGTAGTAATACTGTAAAATTATCATATGATTTCACAGTCCCTTTTAACTGAAATCCGTTTAACAGAAATACAGTTACAAAAACACTGTTTTTACGTAGTTGGTTCAAGAACGTATCTTGCAAATTGATTGATTTCATCAAATAGCCTCCCTACTAACTTTCTACCTCTTCATTCCTATAGTAGCACGTTCTACCAATTTATCAATTAGTAATTTTTAGAAATTTTTCTTTATTCTTATAATCGATCATCCGGCGTAATAAAATGGACATCCATTTTATTACGGAAATAAGTAAGCTGTCTTTTTGCATAGCGACGGGAATTTTGTTTTAAGCTATCAAGGGCTTCCTCTAGGGTACATTTGCCATCTAAATAATCATATAATTCTTTATACCCGATGGCTTGTATAGACTGTACTCCACGGATATTTTGCTGCCATAATCCCTTCACCTCTTGCAGAAGACCATTTTCCACCATTAAATCAACACGACGATTAATACGGTCATATAGCACGTCACGGGACATGTTTTGACCTAGCCCTAAAATAACATGGTCGTAAAGGGGTACTTCCCCTCGATTTTGCGCTTCCGCTGCTTTTGATACACCGCTTAATTCCAGCATTTCTAATGCACGAATAACACGACGTGTATTGTTTGGATGGATTGTCTCCGCTGTTTGAGGGTCTAGTTGTTTTAGTTTGTCATGCATTGCCTCAGGGCCAAGCTTTGCTAATTCCTCATAGTAGGCTTTTCGTGCTTCTTCATCTACTTTTTCATCAGTAAATTGGAAATCATAGAGGACAGCTTGTACATATAAGCCAGAGCCTCCTACTATTATAGGTAATTTTTGACGAGTTTGTATTTCCGCGATCTTCGCACGTACTAATTTTTGATAATCTGCTACCGAAAAAGATTCTGTAGGCTCTAAAAAGCTAAGTAAATGATGAGGAACGCCCTCCATCTCTTCTTCGGTAATTTTAGCTGTCCCAATATCGAGCCCTTTATAAACTTGCATGGAATCACCATTAATGACTTCACCGTGATATTTTTTTGCCAGTTCAATGCTTAATGCCGTTTTACCTGAGGCAGTCGGTCCCACTATTGCTACGACCTCTGCCTGCTGCAATTTAGTTTCTATCATATTTTTCTAACCACCGTAATAAAACTTGAAAGACCGCTTCTTGATTGTCTTCATTTAAAATTTCATGTCGTTTATCCTCGAATAAATAAACCGTTACATCCTCTACACCCACCGCTGCTAACTGTTCAGCAACTTTGTAAACGCCTAGCCCCTGTTCACCAACCGGATCTTTACTGCCACTAATCAAGAGAATAGGGAGGTCTTTTCTTACTTTTGCTAATTCTCTTTTACGATTTAGTGTGGCAAAGCCAGTTGTCAAATCCACGAAAAATTGATTCGTTGGAATAAAGCCACAATAGGGATCATCGATATACTTTTCCACCTCTTGTTGTACTGAACATAACCAATCATAGGCAGTCTTCGGATTAGGAAATTGCTTATTAAAGCTACCAAAGCTCAATTGATTTAACAGCTTACTTTCAGTTTCTTTTCCTAGTCCCTTTGCTAAAGCCTTGGCTACTAGATTTCCTACAGCATGCAAGGCTGTCACATTTCCAGTGCCACAGAGAATAACATTATCTACTTGCTCTCCGTATAATTGAATATAGCGTCTAGTAATGAAAGAACCCATACTATGGCCAAAGAGAATTAATTGTACATTAGCGTATGGTACGTGAAGTTGTGTAATCACTTCATGAGCATCTTTTACAACACGCTCAAAGCCGTTTTCTTCAGCAAAAAAGCCCAATGTCCCATTATATGCTGCCGTTTCACCATGCCCACGGTGATCGTGCATCGTCACAACATAGCCTGCTGCGTTGAGTGTTTTCGCAAATGTTAAATAGCGACCACTGTGCTCTGCCATGCCATGCAAAATGTGAATATGTCCAATACATGGCGTCGAAGGCTCCAATGTTCGCGTGAAGACAAATTGATCATCCGACATTTGAATATAACGCTCCATCCCTTACTCCCCTTCTATCACAAAATTTGTTGCATCGTTAATGGCTTGCTCTAATTCAGCAATATATCTATTTTTTTGCTCCTCTGTATAATTTAAGCGTTGTTGCATCACCTGAATCACTTGCTGTTTATAAAGCTTTACTGCTTCAATATCGAAGTATAATAAACCAGTCCGACGGATAAAGAAGTCGCTTGGTGTATAGACCATTTCGGCTTCAATGCCATACAGTAGCATCGCATGTAAGGCAAGAGGCATTGTACTACCATGTTCATGTAAAAATTTCACCCGATCAAATAAGGCATCTACATTCGTGCCATACTTTTGTACGAGATGCTTGGCTTCATCATAATTTAAGCCATATTGTACGCCTTCACGTGCTTTATAGGCAATATAGTCAGGGAAATTAATAGCGTTAATCCCCTTTGCACCAGAAAGTGCTAGCTCACGTGTTAAACAGGCACTTGCATGCTTGTAGCGACGGGTCTTCACAATTTTATCCACAATCGTTTCAGCCATTTGGCGATAGCCCGTAAGCTTACCACCCGCAATCGTCATTAAACCACTTGGCGCTGTCCAAATTTCATCTTTCCTTGAAATTTCTGATGGATCCTTACCTTTTTCATAAATCAGAGGTCGGACGCCTGCCCAAGAGGATTCAATTGTGTCTCTTGTGATAGTAGCAGTTGGAAAGACCTTTTTAGCAGCCTCAATTAGATAATCCACATCTTTTTGTGTTGCCACTGGATGTACAGGATTACCTTCATACACAGTATCCGTAGTCCCTACATAGGTTTTGCCATCTCGTGGAATGGCAAAGGCCATACGACCATCAGCAATATCAAAATAAACAGCTTGCTTTAGCGGGAAATCCTTTTGTTTGAGGACAATATGAACGCCCTTTGTTAGACGTAATTGCTTGTTATCTGCTACTTTATCTTTTTGTCGTACGTCATCAACCCAAGGACCCGTTGCATTCACAATTTGGGCGGCATGGACATTGAGCATTTTCCCCGTCACATGATCCCTCACTTTAATGCCAACAAGCTTTTTCTTTTCATAAATAAATTCCGTCATTTCAGCATAATTGAGGCAAAGCGCTCCATATTCTACAGCCTTTTTTAATACTTCAATTGTTAGACGGGCATCATCTGTACGGTATTCTACATAATAGCCACCGCCGACTAAGCCCTCTTGATTGAGTAAAGGCTCTAATGCCAGGGTTTCCTGAGCATTTAACATCGTTCTACGTTCATGTTTTTTGACGCCTGCCAAGCGGTCATAGACCTTTAATGCCATAGATGTTGTGAAGGGACCGAGTGAACCCTTTTTATATAAAGGTAATAGCATTTTTTCAGGCGTTGTGACATGTACAGCATTATCATAAACAATTTCACGCTCTCGCCCTACCTCGGCTACAACTCCTACATCAAATTGCTTTAAATAACGTAGACCACCGTGAATCAATTTGGTTGAACGGCTCGACGTACCAGCTGAAAAATCCTGCATATCAATTAATGCGACAGAAAGGCCTCTTGATGCGGCATCTAATGCAATTCCTGCACCTGTAATACCACCACCAATGACTAATACGTCAAAGCTATAGTGCTCTAGATAATATAAAATTTTTGGTCGCTGCTCAAATGAAAACATACCTTTCTCCCCCAATAGCTATGATTTAAAAATTCGTGTTGCCTCTACAGCCTTCTGCCATCCTGTATACAGAGCTGTGGCTTGTTCTTCATCCATGTGAGGTTGATAGGTTTCCCCACTCACCCATAATGCAGATAAAGCCTCTTGGTTTGGCCAGAAGCTTGTCGCCAGCCCCGCTAAATAGGCTGCACCGAGTGCTGTTGACTCATTCAGTTTTGCTAGCTCTACTTGTAGCTGTAAAACATCACTTTGGAACTGCATTAAAAATTGATTTTTGACAGCTCCACCATCTACACGGAGTACTTCAATCGGAGTACCTGCTGCTTCTTCCATTGCATCTAGTACATCTTTCGTTTGATAGGCTAATGATTCTAGTGTTGCTCGAATAAAATGTTCTTTTGATGTTCCACGTGTTAACCCAAAAATGGCGCCACGTGCATCTGTATCCCAGTAAGGTGTACCGAGTCCAACAAAGGCAGGGACAACATAAACCCCATCGGTATGATCTACTTTTCTAGCATAGGATTCAGAATCCTCTGCTGTACGAATCATCCTAAGTCCATCGCGTAGCCATTGAATAGCTGATCCTGCTACAAATACACTACCTTCCAATGCATAGGTCACTGTCCCATCAATTCCCCACGCAATGGTTGTCAATAAACCATTTTCCGATGTCACTGCCTGCTCTCCTGTATTTAATAGCATAAAGCAGCCAGTGCCATACGTGTTTTTAGCCATTCCTTTGGTAAAACAAGTTTGTCCAAAAAGTGCGGCTTGCTGATCACCCGCAATTCCAGCTATCGGAATTTTTTCTCCAAAAAATATACTTGGAGCCGTTTCTGTATATATTTCTGATGAATTTCTCACTTCTGGAAGCATGGACATTGGGATAGCTAAAAGCTCACAAAGTTCCTCATCCCACTTCAATTCATGAATATTGTAGAGCATTGTTCGAGCTGCATTTGAGTAATCGGTCACATGAGCCTTTCCCTTTGATAATCGCCAAACAAGCCATGTATCAATCGTCCCAAATAATAAATCCCCATTGTCTGCCTTTTCACGAGCGCCTTCAACATTATCTAAGATCCATTTAATTTTTGTCGCTGAAAAATAAGCATCTAAGCGAAGCCCTGTCTTTTGCTGAAAATGTTCTTCCTGTCCTTGTTCTTTTAAGGTATTCACAATGTCCTGTGTTTGGCGTGATTGCCAGACAATCGCATTGTAAATCGGCTGACCTGTGTGTTTATCCCACACCACTGTTGTTTCGCGCTGATTGGTAATGCCGATCGCATGAACCTCACTTGCTTCATGGCCACTTTCGGTTAATACCGCCGCAATAACGGATAAGATAGAACCCCATATTTCATTGGCATTATGCTCTACCCAGCCAGCCTTTGGAAAAATTTGTTGAAATTCTTTTTGTGCTACATGAACAATTTGACCTTTTTTATCAAATAAAATGGCTCTTGAACTTGTCGTTCCTTGATCAATCGCTAAAATAAATTCACCCATCCATTTTCCCCCTCTCCCTTACATAACCCGTTTAAACATTTTTTCCACTTCATATGATGTAAAGTGAATAAGCACTGGACGTCCGTGTGGGCATGTAAATGGATTATCTGCATTGCGTAAATCTCGTAGCAATGTTTCCATTTGCTCTTTTGTTAAATAATGATTGGCTTTGATTGACTTTTTACAGCTCATCATAATTGCGGCTGCCTCACGTAGTTTTTTGATATCAGCCTTTTTAGTTGTCAACACCTGTTCAATTAAATCCTCAATGATTTCCTGTTCCTCCCCTTGTGGGAACCAACTCGGATGCTCACGTACAACAAAAGATGACTGTCCAAATTCCTCTAAAAATACGCCTACAGCTTCTAATTCATGCCTGTGTTCTCGTAAGATCAGAGCTTCATCTGCTGCATAATGGAATGTTAGTGGTAACAATAATGCCTGACGTTCATGAGGATTAACTTGACCGACTTTTTCACGGAAGAATTCGTATTTAATACGTTCCTGAGCAGCATGCTGATCAATTAAATAAAAACCATCCTCCATTTGTGCGACAATGTATGTGCCATGGATTTGTCCCACTACTTCGAGTTCAGGAAAGGGTTCCTTCGTAGGCATCTCTTCCAATATTTCCGACTGTGCAGCTATTGTTACTTCATCAATTGTTTCAGCCTCTATTTGTGGTGTAGGCTGCCAACTTTCCTCTCTAACCGTAGAAATAGGCTTAGGCTCAACTATCTGTTCAAGATTATTTTCTTGAATGGTTTGGACATCATATAATTTTTCTACGATGGCATTCATTTTCTCCACATCAATCTTCGGAGCAGGCTTCCAAATGTTTAATTGCTCAGTAGCTGGTTTAACTATTTTTTCTTTCTTTTCCATTTGTGGGACTCGAATAATGTTGCGTATTGTTTCACGAATGGTTTCCTCTATTAACTTCAAAAGCTCAGCCTCTTTACTTAAACGAATTTGATGTTTTGCAGGATGCACATTCACGTCTGTTAAGTAAGGATCACCCTCTATATATAGAACAACTATTGGGAAGCGCTCGATAGGTAAATACGTATGGTAAGCATCTACAATGGCCTTTTGTACTAAATAATGCTTGACCCAACGACCATTAACAAATAGAGTCATATAATTTTTAGAAGCACGTGTTACCTCTGGTAAGGATACAAAGCCAGAAATTCGATAATCATGTGACTCGCCTTGGAATGACACCATTTTCTTCGCATTATGTATTCCATAAATAGCTGCTAGCACTTGTTGTACATCTCCTCGGCCATTTGTTTGCAGTAGTTGTTGACCATTATGCAATAATCTGAATGCTATTTGTGGATTACCAAGTGCGAGGCGATTCATCAGGTCTATTGTATGCCCTAGTTCGGTTTGAATGGTTTTCATATATTTTAAACGGGCAGGTGTATTAAAGAATAGCTGGGAGACTGTTAAATCAGTCCCTTTACGTAACGGACCAGGTTTATGAGTGAGGATATGTCCACCTTCAAGTTCTAAATGTGTTCCAGATTCACCATTTGATGTAATCAATGTCATTTTAGAAACAGAGGCAATGGATGCTAAAGCCTCACCACGGAAGCCAAGTGTTCGAATACGAAATAAATCATGTTCCTGATGAATTTTACTAGTAGCATGACGAGAGAATGACATTAGTGCATCCTCTTCATCCATACCGCTACCATTATCTATTACTTGAATAGAAGTGAGACCTGCTTCTAGTAAAAAAACATCAATGGACGAACTCCCAGCATCAATAGCATTTTCCACTAGCTCTTTGACAACAGAAGCTGGCCTTTCTACTACCTCTCCTGCTGCGATTTTATTGGATAGCCATTCGTCCATAATTTGTATGTTTCCCACTAACGTATCACTCCTTTATTTTTTAGCGTTCACTAGCTCTTGCTGTAGCTCATATAAAATATTCATTGCCTGCATCGGTGAAGTACCTAGAATATTTACCTTTTCTAATTTCTTTAGCACCTTTGTCTCGGCTGGGGAAATCGGTTCGTCTTCTGTAAATAAAGACATCTGTATTGGTTGTTCAGCTATCACCTGTGTTTCGGCAACTACTTCTTTCCCTGCCTCAAAGTTCTCAAGTAATACACGTGCTCTAGCTAAAATTTCCTCAGGTAATTGAGCAAGCTGTGCCACATGTATACCATAGGATTTATCAGCCGCTCCTTTTTTCACCTTATGCAGGAAAACGACCGTACCATTTTTTTCAGTGGCTGAAACATGCACATTTTGTAAGCGTGGCAAATCCTTTTCAAGTGCTGTCAATTCATGATAGTGCGTAGAAAATAACGTATTGGCTCCTATTTTGTCATGAATATATTCCATCATCGATTGTGCCAAGCTCATACCATCATAGGTCGATGTTCCACGTCCAATTTCATCAAATAGCATTAAGCTATTTTTTGTTGCATGCATAATAGCATGTTGCGATTCAAGCATCTCCACCATAAATGTAGATTGTCCTGCCGCTAAATCATCAGCCGCCCCAATCCGAGTAAAAATTTGATCGGTAATTGGTAGCTTCGCTTTTTCAGCAGGTACATAGCAGCCCATTTGAGCCATAACAACAATTAATGCTACTTGACGCATATAAGTACTTTTACCAGACATATTCGGCCCTGTAATAAGCATCATATTGTTCTGCTCTTCTAGCACACAATCGTTTGGTACATACATTTGCTTGTTCAGCATTTTTTCAACGACAGGATGGCGTCCTTCTATAATTTTAAGGGCACGTCCACCGTGAAATTCTGGTTTCGTAAATCGATATTTTTCTGAGACGCTTGCAAAGCTTAATAAGACATCCAATTCACTAATGTTTGCTGCTAGTGCTTGGACACGCGGAATATAAGTTTTTAATACATCACGAATTTTTACAAACAGGTTGTACTCTAATGTTAAGCTTTCTTCTTCAGCATTTAAAATCAATGCTTCTTTTTCTTTTAGTTCCTGTGTAATATAGCGTTCCGCATTCGCCAGTGTTTGTTTTCGCTCATAGCGTGTTAAATCTGCTAAATGAATATTTGATTTTGTAATTTCTATATAGTAACCAAAAATGCGATTATAGCCTATTTTTAAATTTTTAATACCCGTTTTCACACGCTCTTCTTGTTCAAGTTGGGCAATCCAATCCTTACCATTACGAGCGGCATAGCGAAGTTCGTCTAAGCGTTCATTATAGCCGTCACGGATAACATCCCCTTCTTTAATGGTAATAGGGGGATTATCTGTAATCGCTTTTGCTAATAATGCCTCGACATCTGAGCATGTATCAAGTTCCGCACCTAATTGCTGTAATGTTTCTTTATTTGAACCCACCAACTGCTGTTGAATAGTTGGCACTTGGCGTAAAGAATCACGCAATTGGGCTAAATCTCGTCCACCCACATTGCCAAAAGCAACACGACCAGCCAAACGCTCTAAATCATATACTTGTTTTAAGGATGCTTGAAGCTCTGTTCGTACAAAATATTCTTCCAATAAATCCGTAACAATCGCTAGTCTAGCCTCTATTGCTGAACGTGTGGCAAGCGGTTGGTGTAGCCATTGCTTTAATTTCCGTCCACCCATCGCTGTCACGGTGTCATCTAATAGCCATAAGAGTGTACCTTTTTGATCGCCACCACGAATCGATTGAATCAGCTCTAAATTGCGCTTTGAGCTAGAATCAATGCGTAAATAATTTTTAATTTCATTAAACGTGAATGCCTGAATATGTGATAAAGATCTCATTTGTGTTTGGTCAATATAAGCTAACAATCGAAGACACGCAATTTGTAACGGTTTTGGTACAGCTTCTAGATAACTTGCTGCTTTGTCCATAGGCATTTCATTCACTTCAATTGAAAGTACGATCCCAGCATTGACGGCATGCTCTGCTAATAATAGCTGCAAACTATCCGTGACAATCAGTTCTCGAATTCCGTAAGCCTGCATTTGCATTAATAAGGCTTTTCCATCGCCTTCAATAGAAGACGCTACGGCTTCACCTGTGGATAAATCTAAATAAGCATAGCCAAATGTTGTGTCATCTAATTGCTCTGCCGCTCCAATAAAATGATTAGATTTACCATCAAGAGCCTTTCCTTCCATAATTGTTCCTGGTGTGATAAGCTGAACAACTTCACGTTTGACCACACCTTTTGCTTGCTTTGGATCTTCTGTTTGTTCACAAATAGCCACTTTATAGCCTTTTTGCACAAGTGTTTCAATATAATTTTTAGCCGAATGATGCGGCACACCGCACATTGGTATTCGCTCTTTTGCGCCTGCATCTCGGCTTGTTAATGTAATTTCTAAAATTTGTGAGGCATTGATTGCGTCCTCAAAAAACATTTCATAAAAGTCACCTAATCTAAAAAATAAAAAGGCATCTTTGTAATCTTCCTTTACCTGTAGATACTGTTGCATCATTGGTGTATATGTTGTCATATCACTATTTACCTCGCTCTTGCCTTATAGATATATTTATTATAACAAAAGATACATGCGAAACGCTTTATTCACCTTTTTTAAGATGCTAGCATTTCGCATGTATCAAAAAATGATGTTTTTTAGACTTATCTTGGTCGTTCATCAGGAAACGATGAAGACTCTAACACATACCTGCCTTCTCCTTCAGGACTTGAAGAGGAGCTAGAACTAGAGCTTGATGAGGATGAAGATGAACTTTCATCATTAAGGCTCCAATCTTCTTCATAGTCTAGTGGATGGACACTAATACAAATTGTTGTTTCACCCATTACCTCAACAACTACTTCACGTTCCACTACAATTTCAAACTTTGTACCACATGGAGAGATAATCGCTTCAATACAATTTGGTTCTTGTATCACACGTACACGAACATCATCACCAACGCTAATTTCACCGTCTCGATAGTGAAGCTTCACTTTGTCTTTATAGTGAATCGTTTCAGAAAACACAGCTGTTTTCGAATGATTACTATAGGCATACCAAACATTGACATCAAATTTCCCTGTTACTTCTACAAATTTCCCGACTCTTTTTGCAGAGCAAGTGTGATTGATTACCCAGCACCCTAAAATACTTGTCGGTTTATTTGTTGGTGATAATGTTACACGTTCTTCCGTTCTCTTCTTCCCTTTGGCAACTACTGCTTTCGTCACGATTTGTCGTAAACGTTTCAGCGCAATTCCTCCTTCGACTCTTTTCACTCCATCATATGCAGGTAGCGCCCATTGGGTGAACATATATTTTTAGAGAATGAAATGGATCATTTAAAACTTTTCGATGAGAGGTCTATTATAGCAGCTGAATGCTTCAATAGAAGAAGACGTAAAAAAAGCTCGAATGACAGCATTCGAGCTTTGATTTCTATAATCTGTTAAGAGCAGCTACCTGGTTGACTATTTTCTACGTATGAACCCGTTTCACCACGAAGAACATCGCCACCAGTTGAGCGAATAATTTCATTTGTAACATTATTTGCGATCGTATTTGAAACAAGTTGCAATAAATCATTCACATCGCCTTGTGATTCTTTAAATTGTTGCACAACTGGGATGGCATTAATTTCTTCCTCGATTTTAGCAATTTTATCTTCAATCATTTTTAATGCTTTTTCTTTCCCTAGGTGTTGGAAATTAACCGCTTGTTTTTGTAAGCTTTTTAAGCTTGCAATACGTTCACGTACTTGTTGATTTTCGTTAATTTGCGCTTCTGCCTTTTTGAAAAATTCAACCTCTGGCGTATTTGCAATCATATGTGCAATTTCATGTGATTTTTTAATTAAATCTTCTTTTGTATATAAGACTTGTGTCATTTATGCTTCCACCTTTTCATTTTTTACGACTTCCACAAATTCACCAGTAAGTGAATAGGATGTAGTCTCTGTTATTTTTACTTTCACTAATTGACCAATTACTTCTGCTGGTGCTTTGAAGTTAACTAAACGATTTTTCCTCGTATAGCCCGCTAACACATCGTCGCGTCGTTTACTTGTGCCTTCAACTAATACTTCGACAACCTGACCATTTAAACGCTCTAATGCTTTGCGAGAGTATTCACCCACCACTTCATTTAAACGTTGAAGACGCTCTTTTTTCACCTCTTCAGGTACATTGTCAATCATTTTTGCAGCTGGTGTACCTTCACGCGGCGAATAAATATACGTAAAGGCTGCGTCAAAGCCAACTTCACGGTATAAGGACAATGTTTCCTCAAACTGTTCCTCTGTTTCATTCGGATAGCCAACGATAATATCTGTTGTTAATGTTACTTCAGGTATTGCCGCTTTAATTCTATCCACTAAACCAAGGAAATGCTCGCGTGTGTATTTACGCGCCATAATTTTTAGCACGTCATTCGAGCCCGATTGTACTGGTAAATGGATATGCTCCACTAAGTTGCCACGCTTTGCAAGAACTTCGATTAAATGATCATCAAAGTCACGTGGATGACTCGTTGTAAATCGAATCCGCGGAATATCGATCTTTCTTAATTCATCCATTAAATCGCCAAGACGATAATCAATATCCTCAAAATCTTTACCGTAAGCGTTGACATTTTGTCCCAATAACATAATTTCTTTGTAGCCCGCTGCCGCTAGCTCACGAACTTCAGCAATGATTTCCTCTGGTCGGCGACTGCGCTCTTTACCACGTGTATATGGAACGATACAATACGTACAGAATTTATCGCAACCATACATAATATTAACCCAAGCCTTAATGGAGCCAAGACGTTTCTTCGGCAGATTTTCAATGACATCGCCTTCTTTAGACCAAACCTCTATGACCATTTCTTTCGACATATAGGCTTCTTTTAAAATGTTTGGCAGACGGTGAATATTGTGTGTACCAAATACCATATCGACATGTGGATAGCTTCTTAAAATTTTATTAACCACAGATTCCTCTTGCGACATACAGCCACAAACCCCGATTAGCATCTCAGGGTTTTTTCGTTTATATTTCAGCAGGAAACCAAGTTCTCCAAATACTTTGTTTTCTGCATTTTCACGAATAGCACATGTATTTAGCAAGACAACGTCAGCCTCTTCAATCACCTCTGTTGGTGTGTAGCCTAGCTGCATAAAAATCCCGGCCATTACTTCTGTGTCATGCTCATTCATTTGGCAGCCATAAGTCATGATATGATAACTTTTTCCCTCGCCTATTCCACGGAAACCGTTTTCTAAAGCATATTGAATATGTTCAGCTACTGTTTTACGTTTTTTTCCATCGATCATTGATGGCCCTTGAAAATATGTTGAATAATCTTTTTCTGATTCTTTATTTTTATTTTTCGGTAATGTTTTCAGTTGTTCTTGCTCTAATTCAAAAACACTCTTACCTGTTCTCATTTCTTCACTCACTAAACGGACGCTCCTTCCTCACAAATGAATTATACAATTATTTTTATGTTTTATCATTAATAAGCAAAAAGTAATTGTTACAAAACTAAAACGTCACATTTCCTGTCCATACAAATAATTTTTACTAATCCTTTATAATAGATGAAACTTCACCTTTCTCAATAGTTATAACAATAATTAGAATAGTTTATAAATAATTCCAAACCTTTGTTATTATTGATTTATATAAAACAAAGGAGTTTAGGCGTTATAGGCTTTACTGTTGTAGCTGACAAATCAGTGGAATTACAAACGATCTTGAAGGAAAACCCGACATAAGTAATTTTGAGTACAAACCAGGGTATTTTTGAGTAGATAATGATATTACTTCAATTTATGACTTACATTCAACTGCAAAAGATGAATTGTTAGTTGTAAATGGAGGCACAGCTTTGGACAGATTGCATTATTATCAAAGGTTACAAGTGAAGAATTTACACCTCTTTTAGCTAAAGAAGGTGGCGGTTCAAAATATATAATGGCTTTAGCTCAAACTGTTATTGTTGATGGTAAAACTGTGTCGAACAATTTGTTTTCAGATTATTTGTTCTACAATCAAAACAGGCTATACTAATATTATTTTGGAAGCAACACCCTCAAAGTTATAAAACTAAAGCTAATGAATACGAAAATGTACGAACATTGAAAGATTGAGATATTATTGATCAATAATAAATAACAAAAGACACCAGAGTAATGAACTGCTCCCTGTCAAGTAGACAGTGGAAATAATAAAAAATGTATTAAGCGGCTTGAGCCCTGAATTCTAAAGGACTCAAGCCGTTTAATCGTTTCTGATAACGATAGTAATTATAAAAATGAATATAATCATCAATCGCTAGTTTTAACCCTTCATATGAATCGAACTTATGCAAATAATACTTCTCACACTTCAATGTGCCCCAAAATGATTCAATTGGTCCGTTATCAATACATCGACCAACACGGGACATACTTTGTGTTATATTGGCTGTTTCCACAATTCGTTTAAATCCCTTCGATGTATATTGAAAACCTCGATCACTATGTATTAATGGCTGCTCGCCTGATTGTAATGATTGAATAGCTGATTTTATTGTTTTGAAAACAAGGGAATTATTATTCGAATGACCTAACACATAACTCATAATTGAACCATCATATAAATCGATAATTGCACTTAAATAAGGTTTTTTCCCGTTTCTATACTTAAACTCTGTGACATCTGTACACCATTTTTCATTTGGCTTTTCCGAGGTAAATGCCCGATTAATACGTTCTCCGCCACTGATGCGCTGGAGATTTACGATAAGGCTTTCTCTTTCGCCTAATAACGGACTTCAATCCACTCACCTGCATTAAACGATAAATACGCTTCTCGTTAACCGTCGCTTGATTATTCTTTATTCGCTGACGATTGATTGTCAATGTCATACGACAATAGCCGTAAATGCCATCTACTTGGTGGTAAAGGAGATCAATATCCTTTGAAATGGCTTCATTTTCAACTTCTCTGTTAGATGGCTTACGACTTAGCCACTTATAGTAAGCGGCGCGCGAAACACCCACGATTTCACATAATAAAAGAATCGAAAGTTTCTCCTCTTGGTGTAATTCTTGAATTGCTAAATAGCGTTGTTGTAAGCGAATTTGGCTTAGCGACGCCTCCTTTCGATTTCCTCTAACTTTTTTAAAAATAGATTTTCAGCACGTAAGCACTCATTTTCACGCTCGATTCGTTTGATTTCTAACCTTAAGTTTTTCTTCGGCTGTTAATTCAACTTCATTTTTTGTTCGACCGCGATGATCACGTAATCCCTCTTCATCAGTCGCTTCAAATTTCTTCACCCAATGGTATACCTGTTGATACGAAACATCATAGGCTTGTGCTGCTAATTGATAATTTTTCTGGCTCTTTAAACAGTAGTTGACAATTTGAATATGTTCCTCAAACGTTTTCTTTCTTCCTTATATAGAACTATTTACTTATGCAATATTTGCACAGATTTAATAAATTATTTAAATTTAAAATGTACAGATTTAATATTTCATAAATCGAATATTTAAATAAAGCACTACGTTAAATAAAGATTATGAAAAGCTATATAATTTTATCTTTGGTTAAAACCCTATTAATAATTCCACAATTGGATAATCATTATCAAAATTGTTAATATTTGTTTATTTTTGTAAATTATTACGTTATTATATAAATAATCTACTAGAAGGAGGTTACTAAATGGAAATAATATAGTTTACTAGATATTGGTTGTCACACAGTGTTGAGAATCATATTATTAAAAGGATGGGATAAAAAATGAAAAAAATTATTACAGGAATCGTTGCAATAATTTTTATGTTTTCAATAACAACGCAGTTTCCCGCAACCGCAGCACAAATAGAAAATGAAACAATAGATAATTTATCGACTATTCTTACAAGTGTATTAGAATTAGATAAAGAATTTGATAAAACAATAGGTTTCGATGGAGACTATATTGCTATAGATACTAATTTAGCAAAAAAACAAGGTGCAACAGATTCTGATATCAAGCTTGCAATATCAAAAGTAAATGAACATAATCAAATAATAAACGATACATTGGCTATACAGCCATTTGTAACATATGATGAAAATGGTTTTTATTTTGATGAAGAGTCAGCTAGAAAAGAAAATGTATCTGAAGACTTAATTGAGTCTACTACAAAAGACTTTGAATTAATGAATTCTGTCCAGCCGTTAGCTGCATGTAACGGTAAAAGTAAGTATGAAAAGACTTCAGTTGGATTCTATACTTACTTTGATAGTTGTCAAGCTTCCAAGATAATAACTTATATTCAAATTGGAGCAGGAATAGCTACACTTGGAGCTGCTATCGCTGCCTTTATTGCTCCTCCTCTTGGATTAGCTACTATTATTGCAATAGGATTAATTGATATTGGGGCAACTGCCTTAAACTTATCAAGCGTTAAGGACTGTGGATTATGGATTAAATGGACAGGTACAGTAAATCCAGATCCTTTCTGGATAGGTTCTCAATGTTAATTATTAATAAAGGGGGATAGTTGTGTTATCTATAGTTCCTATTATTCTTTTTGGTATTTCACTCACCCTTTGTATTGTACTATTTCTTAGAATGAATCGAATCAAAGAACGTAAAGAGAAATTACCTCTAATAATTCTATTTAGTTTCACTCTACTTAGTTTTTTAGTGCTATTGTATTCTGCACTATTTCATTAAATAACATTGTTATTTTTTTGAAGTGGGAATGAGCAGAACCTCTGAATCAGACTACTATTCAGAACGATGAAAGCTGAAAAAACACTCATTTGTTTTAGAGTTAAAAACAAATGAGTGTTCTTTTTTATGCTATTCTAGGTCACGTGCGCACACGCCTTTTCTTATACTACACTATATTTACAATGTCATAAAATTACCATAAAATACACACTCATTTTCACTTATATATTTTGTCATTTAAACATAAATTGATATGATAATAGTGGGGATTAAAGAATAACTTAAAATAACAAATATACCTTTTTAAGAGGTGATAAGAGATTGAGCTATAAGTATGATTTGTCGATTCGGCAAATATAAATCGGTAAAATTTAAATATTCTCATCAAAATATGTTTGAATATTCCGAAACTGTTATTGCAATAAATAACCAAAAGAAAAAGCACAGTCTGTAAAGATAAGATTCTATCATTTCATTTTTAAAAATTATTTCTTTAAAAGACCAATAATTCTACTAATTTTATAGGAAACTAAATAATTCTCTACATTTCTCTCTATCTCCACTTCCTTCTAAAAGCGAATATATTTGAAGTAATTCAAAATAACCTTAGTGCCCCACTATTTTTATTTGATATCTAAGTGACTTTTTTTAAAAGCCGCAGCAACTATATAATGTATTGTATCAGATACATAATTGTTATATCTGTAATCTGAATAGCTACTTTCTCTTAGATAATCAATTAAGCGAATTAAGTCTCCATCGAAAAAATCTTTGAGATGTTTTCGTTGATATCATTTCAATATTAATAAGATTATTGGTTAAATCTTTTCCTACTGTTGGTTTAGTTTTTCTTCTAAAGTCAACAAATCAATCTTTATATCTTTAAATTCATTAGATAAACTTTAAATAATTTGATTTCTGATTTATACAATTTATGAAAATACTCTATAGCTTTTAATTGTTCGATATTATCCACAGCTCTCTCAAAAGAGTCTTTCCTAACCCTATTGTCATACACATGTGAACTCGCTATTAAAAGATTTTATAAGCATAATCAATATTATATTCACTAATTATTTTTAACAAATTGAAATACCCATCATTTTCAATTTTATTTTTGCGCAATTCATCCGTTATTTCCAATAAAGCTGTACTACAATATTTTTTTACTATATTTGAAGGTACCAATTTTATTTATCAGTTATTCGAAGCTTTCTAAAACAATTTCATCTAAAAGATAATCCTTTCTTTGATTCATTCTTATTAAAGCATTTTCTATACCTAAATTTAATGTCTCATAACGCTTTTCAATATCTAAATCACTTAACAAAATGAAATAATAAATACGAATCTTAAAGCCCTATCCTTCATTTCACATATGCTAACCATTGCTTTTGTTAAAATACTTGCTGTATTTTATCTGTAAATATGAATGATACAATTTCAGCTTTATCCAACGCTTGATATTCATATCTTCTTTATATAGTAATGCATCCGTGTATTGCCCTTCTTTCATTAATTGCTTTGCTTCTATTTTTAATTTTTCATTCTTCATGTATTTAAATAGCGTTTTTGCAGGAAGTAGTGACCATACATGCTTCGTCTGGACATATGTTCGTTCATGATTAACCTGGTATAAATAATCATCCACCACATATTGCATTAAATTATACCCGCTTGCGGTCACATAGTAGCTTGAAGCCCCTGCTCGCAAATTCATTTCAAATAGCTTGTATTTCCCGTCCCTTGCATCATATTTCATATCAAAATTAGCAAAGCCCGTATAGCCGATGTCCTCTAAAAAATGCCGAATGGATTCCATTAGCTGTTCATCATAATCGGTCATAACAGCTAAAGAAATACCTTTGTTTTGTGGAGATGGATCTTCGAGTAGCTTGTTGCTAAGACACATTAATTTTACTTTTCGATCTCTTCCTACATATACATCTAGAACACGGATATAGGAATCGTCGCCTGGAATAAATTCTTGAACGATTAAGGTGTCTTGATAGCTAGAACGATAAATACAGCGAATAATGTGCTGCATCTCATCTGCATCGTGCACTAGATATATTTTTTTCTTTTCAGGAAAGGAACAGTTCGTATATGCCACGGTATTGGAGGGTTTAATAATAATGGGATACTGGATTGGAATTTCTCTATTTGGATGATGTTCCTTTGTTATAATGATGGTTTTGGGGTATTTTAACTGATATTTATCACAAAGCCTGTAGAACTTCTCCTTTGTTTGCACCCTATTTAGTAAAGCCTGATCAATGTAAGGTAAAATAAAGTACTTTTCAAGCTGCTCTTTATTTTCAATGATAAGCTCTGCATAGTAGCAGTCACAAACTAATAAAATCAATTTCTTTTGTTGGCACTGCATGGCCAATCCCACTAGCACTTGTACAAAACGGGTAGGATCATCTAAATGTTCAACGTATTGAAAATCCAGAATACCGCTATTCTGCGTGGCAATTCCCTGTGAGCCTTTCAAAAGGAGTGAGCGCATCGTCCTCCCTTTTTTTGCTGGCTCAATGACAAGACTTTTCATGCGGTAGGCTGCATAAAATGAGCGTGCTACCCCGTACGCATGCTGACCCGATTGTATAATAATAGGTAAAAAGGGTTGTTCTTTAATAGATGTCAATCTGAATCGCCTCACATTATAAAAATGAATTTAATCATTTGTATGCGAGTAAAATTGTACTTATGTAATACGAATAAAAGGCACTACATTGAAGCTTTAGTGCCCTTTACTCAACCTATAACGTCATCATTTTTTTCACTCTCTGTTCAAAGGAGGCAATAGCTTGAACGCCATAACCCTTTAGCAGCTCTGTATTGGCAAATGTATATTTACCTAAATCATCTGGGAAATGTGCATCAGAGGATACAGTAAAAGCAACTCCATGCTCAAGTAAGGTTTGTAAAAAACGAGGACCCGGGCACATTTCCTGTACAGGGTAACGATAATACAGCCCGGCATTGATTTCAGTGGCGGTTTCAGTAGACGTTAGTGCCTTTGCAATACGTTTATACCAAACTTCAAGAAACGCACGATCCTCCACCTGATAATTAAATACTTTAAAATTATCTAAATGGGCAACAAAATCAAACATATTGGAAAGAATCATTTTCTCTACTACTTTAAAAAAACGCTCATAATTTTGTTGTAAAGAGGGTTGATCCATTTGCTCAAAAAGATACTTTGTTTGTGGATTATCAAAGCCCCACCCATCAACAAAATGAACAGAACCAATTACATAATCCCAAGGATAACCTGCTAGCAAAGCAGTTAATTCCTCCTCACCACCAACAAAATAATCTGCCTCTATACCAAGTCTCAGTGTAATGCCATGTTGACGCCATTTTTCCTTTGCCTGCTGAATGGTCGTCACAAAAGCATCCATATTTTCTGTCATCACACGATCCAGCCAATAGCGCTGAATTTGTCCAATTTTACTTTCATCCAGCCTCATAAATCGCTCAAAATAGGCACGCGTTTCTTGAAAACGATATAAGTGATCGACAATCCCCACCTCACGTAAGCCGAGCTGCTTTGCCTGTTCAAGATATAAATCCAACCATTCCTCACTATAACAGCCATTTTTCACACGCCTTGCTAGACGCTGTAAATGACAAGTTATTTGTTGTTTGGAGCCTTTTTCCGTTTCATCATCCGGATAAAAAAACTCCAGTGCCTGCGATGTACGCTCTAGCCAGCGAAATGAATAAGGTCCCTCTTCTAAATGTACGTGATAATCTATTGTCATCCACTCTTCCCTCCATTACATATCGTCCATTTTTCCTCATAAGCCTGCCATTCTAATGGACAAGTGCTTTCGCAAAGAATTTCTGTACATTCATCAAGATGACAGATTTGAAAAAATGATTTGCCATTAATTTTAGATGCATCGGCTAATAAATAACTCACTTTGCTATGCTTGAGCATTTTCTTTGAAATAAGAGATTCATCCAAATCGTAATCATAAACAATGCCCTCACTCATGCCACCACACGATAAAAAGGCCTTATCAAAATTCATATTATCTAGCATTTCTAACGTCATAGCACCTGCAACAGAAGATTGTTTTGGATTCGCCGTACCTCCTAGTAATATGACCTTGCCTGTCATGCGTCGTTCTTCTATGGCTAAATTAAATTGAATAGCTGCTGCAATTGAATTCGTTACAACTGTTATATCTTCCACAGCTAGTAAAAAATCGGCTATATGTACTGTTGTAGTACCTGTATCTACTGCAATAGTATCGCCGTCGCAAATGCGTTTTGCAGCAATACGAGCAATTTGTCTCTTTGCGTCCTTGTGCATTTGTAGCTTGCGTAAAAATACCGGTTCATTACGTACATTCGTATATTTAATAGCCCCGCCATGAACTCTTGATAATAAATGCTGTTGTTCTAATTCATCAAAGTCTCGGCGAATTGTTTCTGGTGCTACCTGAAGGGCATCGGCAATATTGGCAACAATAATTTTCCCTTCAGAATCTAATTGTTTTAAAATAAATTCAAATCTTTCCAGTTTAGCGTAAGTCATGATAGCGCAATCACATCTTCTTGTGCGACATAACACTTATAGGATTTTCCCATTTCAATCGAATACCCTTGTTGATGCAGTTGTTCCATTGTAAACGCCATTTCTCCTTCAAACGTAGTACGAATAATATTGCCGCTCATTAATGATTGTTTGGCAACCCCAAAGAGACATAAGTCCCCATCTCGTTGATCGAGATGTAACGCCTCAGGTCGTATAGCAAATTTCGTGGCTTGCTCTATTAAAGATGCTCCAAGCATTTTTTCTAAAGTTTGGCGAGGAAAAACATTATAATGACCGATAAAATTAGCAATAAATTCATTATTTGGTTTCGTATAGATTTCCGTTGGCGTACCATTTTGGGCAATGCTGCCATTATTCATGACAAATATTCTATCCGAAACAGCCATTGCCTCTTCCTGATCATGAGTAACTAGAATCATTGTCATATTTAATTTTCGCTGAATTGCTCGTAAATCTGCTTGAAGTTTTTTGCGAATTTGAGCATCAAGCGCACTAAGCGGCTCATCTAATAACAGTACTTTAGGTCGGACAATTAATGCACGGGCTAGAGCAACACGCTGCTGTTGACCTCCAGATAATTCTTTCGGATACGCATTAGCTTTCTCACTTAGATGAACAAGCGCTAGCATTTCATGAACACGCTGCTCTATATCTGCCTTATTAACTTTTTGCATACGCAAACCAAAAGCAACATTTTCGAGCACAGTCATATTAGGAAAAAGTGCATAGGATTGAAAGACCATACCCACTTGACGATCCTTCGGTTGTACCCCACTCATATTTTTTCCTTCAATCAAAATCTTACCTGCCGATGCATCTGTTAAGCCTGCAACAATACGCAAAATCGTACTCTTTCCACAGCCACTAGGACCTAATAGTGTGATAAATTCTCCTTTTTGAATTTCCATATGAATATTGGTTAAGACAGATACTTGTCCATATTTTTTATGCAGCCCTTCAATAACAAGATAACTCATAGATTTGTAGCACCTTTCGATCGTTTCGTTACGATAGCAATGACGAATGTTAAAAGACCCATTAGCACGAGATAGATGAAAACAACAGCACTAGCAATATGTCCACTTGTGCTAAGCTTTTTCATTAAATAAATTTGAACGGTTTCAAAGCGAGAACCTACAACAAGATTAATTAAGACAAACTCACCAAATAAGACAGAGAAGGATAACAATGCCCCTGCAAAAAAGCCTGGATAAACGGTAGGCAGTAAAATTTTTGTGAATGCCTGCCTTTTGGATGCGCCTAGTAATTGAGCGGCATCAAGTAGCTGCCTCGCATCTATATTTCTTAAACTATTTCGTGTACCTTGATAGATATAAGGAAGAATTCCCACAACATAGGCACCTAAAACAACAAATATCATCGGTATACCTATTTGGCTATAAACGCGTATAAGCCCTACAGCTAAAATGATTCCTGGAAAAGAATACACCATCACCACTGCCATCTGTATCCATTTTTCATATCTTGGAAAGTATAGGACGATGACGAAAATGGCTGGCACAATGACAAGGAGTGCAATGCTAACTGCCCCCCCTGCTAAAAATACTGAACGACCAAATGCCTGAATAAAATCGGTATCCTGAAACAATGTGGAAAGCCATTTTAGTGTGAGTCCTTCTGGCAATATCGTTTTATTCCATTTTGTTGCAAACGCATAGAGCATTGTTGCTAACACTGGTAATAGTAAATATCCCACGAGCAGAAGGAAAAAGAAATCAGCCAAACCACGCCTTTTCATTTTACTTTCCTCCTTGTTTTAGAGATGCTCCACTCACTGATCAGCATGGCCGTCACCATTGTCACTGCTAATATAACTGCAATGGCACTGGCTAGCTCTGGCTGAGCAAAAATATCACCTTTTATTAAGGAGCCGATACGAATCGCCACTAAATTATAATTACTACTTGTTAATGCATAAGCAGAGGCATACGCGCCCATTGCATTGGCGAACAATACACTAAAGGTTCCCACAATTCCTGGGAGCATAACAGGGAGACCAATTTTCATCCAAAACTGCCAGCTAGATGCACCAAGAAGGGCTGCCGCCTCCTTCCACTGTTGCTGAATTCCATCATAAATGGGATATAGCAGCATTAGTGATAATGGCAGCTGAAAGTAAATGTAAATAAGTAACAAACCGCTCCAACTGTATAATGAAAAGGATGTCAACGCCTCAATATCCCATTTGTCAAATAACAATGTAAATAAACCACTATTGCCAAGTAAAACGATAAAAGCAAATGCTAGCGGAATACCTGAAAAATTGGAGGTTAAGTTCGTAAGTATTAAAATCTTCTCCCGTATTGGCTCTGAAAACTTCATCATAGCATAAACTGCAAACAAGGTGATAAGTAACGCAATCATAGCTGAGATAACAGATAAAGTAATACTATTTTTAAAACCTTGAAGAATGTAGTCGTTCGTAAAAATTGATTCATACTGCTTCAGAGTAAAGCCCTCACTATTTTGAAAGCTTGTAATGAGCATATATAGGAGCGGTACTAAGAAAAACAGTAATAGTAATACAAGAAAAGGCGAAAGCCAAGCAATGGATTGCCGCTTCGATATCAACACACTCACTTCTTTCTATAAATGACTTGCGGCTCATGGGGATAATAGCCGCTCCTTATAATAAGAGCGACTACTATTATTTAAACCTCTTTTGCTGTAAACACACCTTCTAACAGGAGTGGTACCATATCTTCAGCAGGCTTGATATTTAATAAATGACAGCACAGTGGTGCAACTTGTAATTGAGAAATAATGCCTTCTTTTATGCCAGCCTTTACAGCATCTGAAATGACAAATAGCGGGACATGACGATCCTCATGTGTGGTACCGCCATGATTACCATCTCTTGTCATGCCATGATCAGCCGTAACGATAACCTCATAGCCCAGCGCCATACACTTTGGAATAAACAAGGATAGTAAAGCATCCATCGCTAAAACTCGATTGCGATATTGAGCAGAATCTGCCGTAAATTTGTGACCATCATCATCAACATTCATTGGATGAATATACAGGAAATCAGGCTGCTTTTGAGCCATTAACCATGCTGCATCGGCAAATACATGACTATCTGGATAATGATCTTCAAAATAGAACATACCATTGTCAATTGGTAAATGTGTATCGAGTTGTAGCCTGTCCTCCATATGATTAAATGGCGCTCTATTATAAAGCTCACTCACCCAATAATAGGCGGAGGCTGCTGTAGTTAAACCATGCTCCTTTGCGATATGAAAGATACTTTGCCCTTTCGATAAACGCACTGTCATATTGCTGGTAACGCCATGTACAATAGGGGGTGTACCTGTTAAAATCGTCTCATACAATGGTCTTGATAAAGAAGGCACCTCTGAGCAAACCTTATAGCGAGCAGCTACCTGACGCTCGACTAAATGGTGCAAGAACCCCATATGTGTGCAGGCTGTGTCAAAGCGCAAGGCATCGATAACAATGAGAACCACTTTGTTATTTTGCATGGATTAACACCTGTTCTTGATAGAGTTGTGGGATTTGCTTTGTTGTATCTTCCCATTTCTTTTGGTCTTTAACAGGTTGTGCATTCGTATACATATCAGCAGGTAATAGTAAATCTTTTACATCCTGTGGTAATTTCACTCCGTCCCGAATTGGACGCGCATAGCCTTTTGCTAAATTTTCTTGACCTGCATCAGATAAAATATATTCACGTGCTAGCATGGCAGCATGTGGGTTTTTGGCATATTTATTAATTACCGTTGCATAACCAGAAGTGACAGATCCCTCCTTAGGTATCACTACATCAAAGCGGTCCTCATCAATTTGATGACGATAACCTAATGCATTAAAGTCCCATAAGATCGCAACATCTATTTCACCTTTTTCTAGGTTTGCTACTGATGGATCTCCCTGTAGACGTCCTTGCTTCGCTAATTCAGCAAAGAAATCTATACCTGGCTGGATGTTGGACTCATCTCCACCAAATGCCATAGCCGCTGCTAAGATGGCAAACTGTGCTTGGTTAGCTGTTAATGCATCCCCAATACTTACTGTGTAATCTCCATTTTTTAGGTCTTCCCATGATGTTGGAGCATTCTTCACATTATTTTTATCTGTCAAAAAAGAAATGGTTCCTGTATAGCCAACAATCCAGTGTCCTTCATCATCTTTAGCCCAATCAGGTATTTCATCCCAATAAGACGTTTTGTATGGTAATGTTAAGCCCTTGTCCTTAGCGATTGGTCCAAAAGCAATCCCGACATCTCCAATATCTGCCGTAGCATCATCCTTCTCTGCTTCAAACTTCGCTAACTCCTCTGCACTCGACATGTCCGTATCCTTGTGTTTGATGCTATATTCGGTCCCGAGTTCCTCCCAGGTTTCTACCCAGTTCGCCCATGTATCTGGCATACCGACAGAATTAACAGTGCCCTCTTCCTTTGCTTTTTCTGTAATGTCCTCAAGCGATAAATCCTTGTTTACCTCATTTGCACTAGATGAACTGTCAGAACAAGCTGCCAACATGGAAATAGCTAATGCACCAATTAGACCTTTTTTCCACAGTTTTTGAATTGCCATGTGTTGGACCCTCCATTAGTTTTGCTTTATTTTTATTTGCTTACAAACGTTATGTTATAAAACAAACATTAAGCAAGTATGGAGGTGTTAAGAATATTTAGTAAAAATTATTGAGGAATTATAAATATCTATGAATTTAATGAATAAATGAAGTAGGCTTGTAAAGCTAGCGGGGGAAGATAAGAAAAATCTAAGTATGTATACGTTTGCTTTACAGACGTACACATACTTAGATTATTTGGAGAGACCTAAAAAATCAGCATATGTATGCGGCTCATTTTCCTTGAGAATTGTTAAAAATGTAAATGCCAATTGCACAACTGACCACCATCTCATATTGTAGGACATTTCAAAACGAGAGGGCTCTAATGAAAAGACATCTTGAAAAATATCTAACGGTTCTATTTGCTCATCCTTTAAAATGGATAGAAAGCCAAGAAATAACGTATGATCTTTAACCTCAATCAATTTGTCCTCTACAAGAGCATCAATATTTTCAGGGTGTTGAAAATTACATTGTGTAGCTACATAACGTTCTAAATCCTGAGCACGCTTTCGGTCTTCACGTTCCTTTTTTTTTGCAATAAAATCAATGACGTTATTCACGTACATCGCCTCTTTTTTTCTTTTATTGTAGCATTTTTTTAAAGAATATTGCCTGCACCGCCCCCTACAATTTTTACATGAAACCTTTAATTGTGCTTTTACTCGCGGTTGATCGCTAAATACTAGTGAATCCAATAAAAAAAAGACATCTTATAATTAAGACGTCGCAATGGTGACTATCACTTTTCCTCCTCCCGTTATGGAATCATTAGCCAACGTTAGTGTTCCACCATGTTTTTGAATGATGGACTCGGCAATATAAAGACCCATGCCATGATGATTTGCTGTATTTCTACTTGGATCTCCCCGATAAAATTGCTTTGTGGCTTCCTTTACATCTTGCGGTGAAAAACCAGCACCACTATCTATCACAGTAAAATGAATAACATCTGCCTCTCCCTGAACAGATAAAGTGACTTTGCTATTATATGGCGTGTGCTCTATAGCATTGACAATCAAATTTAATAAAGCCCGATAAAAAAGCTCCTCCTCTATCATAAAGACATCAGGCAGTTTATCCTTTTCTACACTAACTTCAATATTTTTTTCTAAAGCAAGTGCCTTCATTTGCTGTTCTAGCTGTTGAATAAATGAAGCCATCTCTACAGTTGTTTTTACACCACCAACACTTTGCTCCATATTGGAAATATCTAATAATTGCTTTGTGAATTTTTCAATTTCTAGTGTATTTTTTAATATATAAGTGTTGTATTCTTTTTGTACTTCATCTTGAACAGTATCCAATAAAAGTTCCGCATTTCCTCGAATAATCGTAAGAGGTGTTTTCAAATCATGGGCAAGGGCAGAAATTTGTTCTCTGCGCGCGCGCTCTGCTTGCCATTGTTGTGTCAATGAAGTATTTAATGCTTCCTTCATCTGCTCAAAAGAAAGTGCAATATCATCAATTTCTCGAATCCCAGATGGTTTTAAATGAAAATCTAAATTTTGATGTTGGATTTTTTCAATGGCTTCTTGTAAGCCCATCATTTTTCGTTTAAGTCTTCTGCCGAAATGCACAGCAAGCACCGTTGCCTGTATGATAACGCCTATAATAAACAATAGTAAAACCGTTAATTGAGGATTAGGTAAATATTTTCTCATAACAGGTGTGCGATACTCAGGGACTAAACCATAGCGTAAAATGCACACTTCCTGTTCTCGCTCAACGAATGCATAAAATCGAGCATTACTTTTCGTCTCTCCCTTCTGCTTTAAACGCCATGCATGGGAAGCCTCTTTTTCTGTTAAAGTACCAGAAAGAAATTCACCCTTATTAGAAATCACTGCGTAGTCTACAAGATCAGGGATCATCTCGTCCGTTACTGAGCTGCTTGTAGCAATTCTGTCTTTTGCTAAAGTGATTTGTGTCTCTGCATAATTTGCAGGTAAAATAATATTAGCTGAAAAGGCAAACATAAATAGACCTATTAATAGTGCAACTAAAATAATGATGCCAATGCAAAGAAAAAATAAATATCTCAAGAAAAATGTATGCAGATGTGTTCCTTTCCTCGGTTTTACGGTTTCCACTTATAGCCAATCCCCCAAACCGTATCAATGACTTCTATATCAAATGCATGTAGCTTTGAACGAATATTTTTAATATGCTCTGTTATCGCTGTACTGTCACTTTTGCCATCAAATCCAAAAATTGTTTCGTATATCTGCTCTTTTGAGAAAACCTGACCACGATGCCGTGCTAAAAATTCACATATTTCATACTCACTTTTAGTTAGCAGGACGCGCTCATTCTGAACAAACAGTTCTTTACCAGAAAGATTAAAGTGAACTTTATCGCTATAAAGGATGTTCCGCTTTTCTCTGCTTTCCCTTCGGATATGCGCATTCACCCTTGCCCGTAGCTCTCCAATGCCAAACGGTTTAATCAAATAATCATCTGCGCCTAGGCCTAAACCATACATCACATCTTCTTCTAAGGATTTAGCTGTAAGAAAAAGAATAGGACAATCTACAGCATGCCTAATTTGCCCACACAATGTAAAGCCATCCATAATAGGCATCATCACATCAAGCAAAATTAAATCAAAGGAACCTAAATCCATCTTGCCTACTTCTGTCGGTTTAGACACAATGGTTACCAAGTGATCATCTTTATAAAGTGCATTTTTTATCAGCATTAAAATATCCACTTCATCATCCACTACTAATATATTTGCCATAATTCACCCTCTAATTTTCAGATGCTCTATCTTCCCATCTCCAAAACCATAAACAAGACAGCGTAAAAGTCAATAGGATACCCCCTAAGCACGCCATTATGCCCGTCTGGATACTTGTTTCGAGCAATGTTAAATTTGTTCCTGTCGATGATAAAATCCATAAAGAAACAAAATGGCCGCTCCATCCATAAGGTAAAAAGGGCCAAATACGATCCCCTAAGCCTGTAAGCAATAGGGCGACCAGCAGAGCTTCTACAATACCTAAACCAATCGAAGCGCCTTTACCAAATTGGAAGCTTACAAACAAATGTAACATATAGAAAATCACATGACTGCCGAATAGAATACAAGCAGCCATACTATAAAATGAATAGCCCAAATCTACTTCATGTAATAGTTCTCTAAAGCCAAAACTAAAAATAGCTATAGATAGAAAGATGGCTCCAAAGCTAAACAATAATAATAAGATAAGCTTGCTCATATATGTCTTTATTTTTATGTTTGTTGTAGCTAGCATACCTTGGAAACGACCAGCGTTTGCTTCCTGCTCAGATGCCATAGCACATACTAATCCTATTATAATTGGTAGTCCACAAGCCAGCCCCTGAAAATAGGCAGTTACTTTTCCTTGAAAATTCCATGGCGAATAGGAGTAGTAGGCTAAAAATAGCCCAGAAATAGCAAGGGGGACAAGTATATGTGTCAGCAAAAAAGGTGTTCGTTTTGTTTTAAGGCATTCCACTCTTAATAATCGTAACATGTCCATCCGCTATTTCGCCTCCCTTTTTGTGAACCACTTCGCCGTAGGAAAGCTAATCATCATAAACCAAGCTAATGCTATCAGTAAGCCTGGAAGTATAACGCCTTTATCCAATAAAGGACTACCTTGTGGTACTAATAGACCATTTGGTAATATGCCAAGTGTCGAACATAACAAACGAGGACCAATCGCAAATGGATAGTAATACCACATTTCCCCATCTGCAAAGGCAACAATCCCTACGATATTGGCTACTACATTGAGTAAGATGGTCAAATAGGTACCTAGTTTAGCTGCTAAGAAAAGACATAAAGGTATTTGCCACAAAAACGTCAGGAAAATAACAAAAGTACTTAGTAAACTGCTCGCTATTGGTAAACTATGACCAAATAGCAAGCCTCCAGCCGTAATTCCTCCAAAGAAAATAATCGTAATCAGAAAAAGCCATATGCTTGATGTTACTATTTTTCCTAGCCAAATCCTTTTAAGATCAAGTGGTAAGGCAAGAATACTATGGTATTTTATTTTTTTATCCTTTTCGATCACTAAGGCACAGCAAATCGTCAGTGCACCTGGCAGAAGCATCGTATACCACCAGTTATAAGCTCCTGTTTGAAAATATTCACCTCCCATAAGTACAGCGCTTATAAGTAAGGTTATAAGTGGCGTAAGCCAAAGTAATTTGGGAATAAAAGTTCGCTTACATTTTAATTGTTCCGCTTTCATAATGGCTATCATGCTAGTAACCCACCTTTCTATTGGTGGCAACAACCTGCATGAATAGTGATTCTAATTCCTGACCTTGCGGTGATGGTCCCTGATAGCCAAGCTTGCCATTAGCAATAATGCCAATGTCATCCACAACCTGTTCCACCTCTGACAAAATATGACTAGATAAAATCACAGTGATGCCTTGCTCTGGAAATGAGCGAATAAGCTGACGAAGCTCCTGTATACCAATAGGATCAAGTCCATTTGTAGGTTCATCTAAAATTAACAGCTTTGGCTTGTTTAGCAGCGCAATCGCTATACCTAATCGTTGCTTCATTCCTAAGGAAAACTGCCCCGCCCGTTTTTTTCCTGTATTCGTTAAATCTACAATTTTTAATACTTCTTCAATACGACTTTGCGGTAGACCTAATGCTATCGTGCGAACTTGTAAATTTTCCGTTGCTGTTAAATTATCATACAGGGGAGGTGTTTCAATTAACACGCCGATGTCCTGTAAATCATTTCGTGTCCATGTATGTCCATTAAAAATGATATTCCCAGCATCTGGTCGTAACATACCTGTCATCATCTTTAATGTTGTGGATTTCCCCGCTCCGTTTGGTCCAAGTAAACCGTAGACCGTATTACGTTGGACTTCTAACGCTACATTATCCACAATTTTTTGCCCTTTAAACGACTTATTAAGATTTTCTGTCTTTAATATCAAGTCTTTCATCATTAGTCATCATCCTTTCGATGACCTTAGTGTAAAAAAAAATTATAAGGATTTTATAAGGATTCAATATCAAAATACTCGCGGTAGCTATGCGTTTACCCGCGATGGATCACTAAATACTCGCGATTCTTTCATCAAGCATAAAAAAAGCATTTGGAATGACTTCATTCCAAATGCTTCGATCTCATCAATTTTACATAAATTCTTTTACTAAATCATTAAAATCATTTTCGCTCATTTTGATATCGATATCTGTTAATGGTAATTCAGAGTAGCCAGGTACTTTTTCTTGATACGACGTTGTTTCCGTATCATGATAAATAATGCCTGTTACTAACCCCTCGTGTTCCATCACTGTACGCATTGCCATACCACGATTTGAGTGATCATAACCTTCAACATCTGCTAATTTTGTTAAATTTTCTTTAAACCAATCATATGTGTTCACTTTGTTATACGTTACACAAGGTGAAAAGACATTGATAAATGAGAAACCTTTATGGTTAATACCAGCTTCAATTAGTGCTGTTAATTCTTTAATATCTGTAGAGAAGCCCTGCGCCACAAATGTTGCACCACTTGTTAACGCTACCTCTAATGGTTTCAATGATGGCTCAATCGCTCCACCTGGTGTAGATTTTGTAATAAATCCAGCAGCTGAACGTGGAGATGTTTGACCTTTTGTTAAACCATAAATTTGGTTATCCATTACAATATAAGTTATATCAATATTACGGCGGATGGCATGAATTGTATGCCCCATACCAATAGCAAATCCATCACCATCACCACCAGAAGCGATAACATGTAAATCACGATTAGCCATTTTCAATCCCTGTGCAATCGGAAGTGCACGACCATGAATACCATGGAATCCATAAGAATTGATATACCCTGAAATTCGACCTGAACATCCAATTCCCGAAATGACAGCAAGTTCATTTGGTTCTATGCCGACATTTGCAGCAGCACGTTGAATAGCTGCTTGTACTGAGAAGTCTCCACAGCCTGGGCACCAGTTTGGTTTCACTGTATTACGAAAATCCTTAAATGTTGCCATTAGCGAGTCAACTCCTTCACACGATTTTCTAATTCACCAGGCAAGAATGGTGTACCATTATATTTAGTGATTGTCGCGATTTTATCGTGACCACCAACATTCATCTTCATAATATTAGCTAATTGACCTGTATAGTTATTTTCTACAACGATCACCTTTTTCGCTTGTGCAACAAGAGGTGCTATTTCTGCAGATGGGAATGGGTGAATTAAACGAATATGGGCATGATTCACTTTCATTCCTTGTGCATTCAGTCGTTCTTGCACTTCTTCAATAGCTCCTCTTGTTGAGTTAAAGCCTACTAATAAAATATCGGCTTCCTCATGTGGTGCATTGACAAAGACTGGGTTATCAAATTTCAAGCTCTCTAATTTGCGGAAACGTTTATCCATCTGAGTTTGGCGATTACCCGTTGCCTCAGATGGCTTCCCTGTTTCATCATGTTCAACACCTGTAACGTGATGAATACCATGCAATGTACCTGGTAAGACACGTGGTGAAATGCCATCTTCTGTATCTTCGTAACGCTTGAAGTAGGCTTTATCTGCCGCTTCCTCAAGATCATCCATCACAATTTTACCGCGACGAATTTCAATTTTATTATAATCAAATGGCTCAACAGATTGTTTACCTAGAGATAATTGTAGATCTGTCATTAAGATTACTGGTAATTGTAATTCCTCTGCAATGTTAAATGCTTGGATCGTATCAAAGAAAGCTTCCTCCATTGTAGAAGGTGCAATGACTACTTTAGGAATTTCTCCATGAGTACCGTAAAGCATAGCCATCAAGTCAGATTGTTCTTGCTTAGTTGGTAACCCAGTTGAAGGGCCTCCACGTTGTGTATCCACTACTACTAAAGGTTGCTCTGTCATACCTGAAAGACCAATTGCTTCCATCATTAATGAAAGACCAGGACCAGCAGAAGCGGTAAAGGAACGTACACCGCCAAAATTAGCGCCAATAGCCATTGTTGCTGCTGCAATCTCATCTTCCGTTTGGATGACCGTTCCACCGAATTTCGGCAATTTTTTAATCAAGTATTCCATAATTTCAGACGCTGGTGTAATTGGGTATGCTGCCATAAAGCGTGTCCCAGCAGCTAATGCACCAAGTGCTATCGCATCGTTCCCAATCATAAACATACGACGTTTACCATCTGCAGGTGCAAGCTCCCATTCGCCTATACGATCAACTAACAGCTCATTCATAATTTGACGACCACGTGTAATGGCTTCCATATTTTTTTGTACGACTTCTTCGCCCTTTTTACCAAAAATATCATCGACAACATTTTGGAATACTGCGTCTTCTAGGTTTAGCAATGATGCAGTTGCGCCGATAGCCACCATGTTTTTCATTAACGAAGTACCAAGCTCTGCTGCTACTTCTGTAAACGGTACTGCAAATAATGGTGCTTTTGAATCCTCTGGTTTAACAGGATCAAATTTTGCATCGGCTAAAATAATACCCTTTTCTGTAAGCTCTTTATAATTGACATCAATTGTTTCTTGATCGAATGCCACTAAAATATCTAAATCATCCGCAATTGAACGTACTTCTGTTGGACGAACTGTAATTTTATTATTCGTATGGCCACCTTTAATTCGAGAAGAGAAGTGACGATAACCGTATAGGAAATAACCTAGACGATTCATTGCCATTGAGAAAATCTCACCTGTACTCTCAATCCCTTCACCCTGTTGCCCACCGACTTTCCATGAAAGCTGATGTAACATGTCAACAACTCCTTAAATCCAATGTGTACTATTATTTTTCCTTCATAAGTTTAACACGAAGAAACCGTCTGGACTATTGTTTCTCCACGATTTAGGCGAAAATCAGACCTTTGACTGAAAATCCTGTTCATAAAGTTGTAATTTTCAAATCTAAGCAAAATCACGCCCCTATTTCAAGTGACATCTATCATATGTAAAACAGGAAAACGAAAAAATGCTCCGCCACAATATTATGTGACAGAGCATTTTACTTCATTACTTTTTTATCGAATACGTTTTTCCACTAGCAGCTTTAATGCTGTTCGTTCTTCTCCAGCAATCAAAATATCGGCAAACGCCGGCGCGCAAATTAAATCTGTGCCACTTGGCGCTACAAATCCGCGTGCAATGGCCACTGCTTTCACGGCTTGGTTAAGTGCACCTGCCCCAACTGCTTGCATTTCTGCCTGCCCTTTTTCTCTGATTACCGCGACTAATGCACCTGCAACTGAATTTGGATTAGAGCGTGATGATACTTTTAATGAATCCACAATTATTCCTCCCCGTTTCGCGAATAGTGTTTACGCTCAACAACTCATGTCCCCCTTTTTGGACCTCAAGTTATTGTCCGTAGCACATTTTATGCTCCGCAAAACGGAAATAGACTAGTTTGACAAAGAAACCTATATCCCCGTAAAAGAAACGTAAAAAAACATTCTTCGACTTATCTACCCTTGAAATGGATAGTCTTCATTTATATAAATGCGTTCACAGGCAATAGCTTTTCCTGTTCGATCATCCATCTCTACAAAGAAACCACTCAAAACCTCTCGCCCTTTTTTCGGAACTTCAAAACGAGATGGCATGTTTGTTTGGAATTTATAGATGACACTTTCCTTCGTCATACCTAAAATTTCATCGTACGGCCCTGTCATACCAACATCCGTGATATACGCCGTACCTTGTGGGTAGATTCTTGCATCTGCTGTTTGCACATGTGTATGTGTCCCAACAACCGCTGAAGCCTTTCCATCTAAATGCCAACCAAGAGCGATTTTTTCACTAGTCGCTTCAGCATGAAAATCCACGAAGACAAGTGGAGATATTTGTCGAGCCTCTGCAATCAATTGATCTGCCATTGCAAACGGATCCTCATGTGGCGGTAAAAATACGCGACCATGTAAATTAATGACAGATAATGTCACGCCATTTTTAGAAATCTGAACCATACCTTTACCAGGTGCTTCACTTGAAAAGTTTGCCGGACGGATTAAGTAATCCGCGTCATCAATAAAATCAAAAATATCTTTATTGTCCCATGTATGATTCCCCATCGTAATAACATCTACACCCATTTGTAGCAAGCTATTATAAATATTACGAGTAATCCCTCGTCCTGCCGCAGCATTTTCCCCATTTGCAATCACAACATCTGGATTATACTTCTTTTTTAAGCGAGGTAAATATTTTTCCACCGCATCTCGACCAATTGAACCAACAATATCACCAATAAATAGAACTTTCATTATGCAAGACCACACTTTCTCTAAATAACATCTTTTAGTTTACCATCTTTGCTTTGGCAATCGCAAAGTAAAACGCAAGCCTTACCACATTTACACGTTTAAATACCCGTTTATTTAGGATTTCTGGATGGGAAATTGTGCATCTTTTTTATTAGAGGAGTCCCCATTGGTATTGAGTTGCCCTATAAAAAAAGCACCTAATTTCCATTTACTCATTATATATGTTATACAAATGGAGCAACTGAGACTGACAATAAATGAAATGGCAATGACAGAAAATACACTTAATGTTTCGATAAAATTCGTTAAAAAAATTTTAAGTAGGCTATTAACTAGGGGATGTAATAAATATATACCGAAGGAATAACGACTAATAAAAATGATAAATTCCGGCATTTTTCTTCTGTTACTCGCGATGAAAAATAACAGAAAAGCTACACTGAATGTATAAAGGATAACGTCTATTCTCTTTGAATGAACTTCCGTAATAATACCTGATAATTGAGTGGTTAGCAAAAGACTTACTGTGATTAGTAATACTGCTAGTAACAGAAAACGAAAACGCTGTAACCACGATAGAAATTTATCATAATTTTTTCCACAGTAATAAGCTACTGCAAAATAAGCAATCCACGCAGGAAATGGCATCTTATTAAAAAAATCCCATTGTAAACTAGTATACGCTAAATCAGGAAAATACTTAAATGGATCCAAAAAATTAAAAAAGGCTAAGTAACCAAAATTAATGATAAAAGCAGTCATTATTACTTTATAGGCAGGGTATCTTGAGGCAATAAATTTCACAAAAAATGGATGAATGATATAAAACTGAAAAATGATCACGATAAAATAACCATGGAAATCACCTTCCAAATAATTTAGTAGTAGTTTTTTAGCAAATTCAATAGAAGGCGATTCAATTGATTTAAGAACGGCATCAAGTAGTCCAATAAAAAGAAATGGCGTTAACATATATTTATAACGTTTTACATAAAACTTTTTCGGCAAACGATCTGAATAGGAATAGGCAATGACAAACTCTGAGATAAATATAAAAAGAGGTGTCCCGAACATAAAGATCAGCTGAATAGATGTCAGGATTACGAATAGTGGACCTTCTTCTATGTCATACATGTTTAATGCCAACGTGACACTATGCATTAACACAATCCCTAAGCAAGCAACGTATCGTAGTAAATATATTTCTTTGACTTCTCGCTTCATCACCCTCACCTGCCATTTCAAAGGAATCAATTTGCCTTTCAATTATGCTACTTACCTTACTCAATGCAGGGATAAAATTATTTACTATTGGTAATTGTTCTCTTTAATTGCACCAAAATATCTCGCATTGTTTGAGGCTCAATAATAAAATTACCTACTAATAAAATAAACATCGTCCACAAGGAAATACATATAGCGGCTACAAGCCATGAACCTGCAGATGTAATATGGAGCTCGATAAAAAATATAAATGGTATTGCTGCAGTAAGTGCAAAAATACTATTTTGCACAATTTTTTTGACAGTATCTTTAGGTGAATTTTGTAAAATCTTTTTAGAAGAATAAATGATTAAATCATAAGTACGATAGCCGTATGAACAAATTCCTCCCAGTAATATTCCTTCTGCGCCAAAAAACTGTACAAAAACAAGAGAAACTACAAGGTTGATTAATGCTTCCATAATGGCACGATTTTTCGTCTCTCTAAAATGGCCTGCAGCATTCACTAACGTATTGGCAGGAATCCGAATTGTATTCGCTACTCCTACAATGACAAACAATATTGCTAACCAGGGCCTTATGTAATTGGCATCTTCAATCCCTGCTGTATAAATCTTTATAAATGGCAATATTAAAATAGCTGTACATGTGTAGCTAAAAGCAATGATGCCATAAAAAATATATTCAAAGTGATGAAAATATTTCCGAAGAACGTCCTTATCCTCTTTGACAAGAATGTCTCCAAAAGCTGCTAATATCGCCCCTGAAAAAGTGGATATAAACAATGTGACTGCATTAAACACCATACTATAAACTGTAAACACACTGACTTCTGTTAAGCCCAGAAAAATCGTTATTAAAATAAACGGCGTGTTAAACACCACTAAAGAGGCAATTTGATGAATTAAAGCATCCCATTTATCTTTAATTGCTAACGTATTCGCTTGTTTTTTACTATTGAAATATGGATATTTCTTTTTAACATACAATCTTAAAAAAAGAATATCCAGTAACAATAAGGCACTTGAACTAGCAACAACAATGACGATGGAAAAACCTAATGCTATCAAAGTAACTGACAATAGTGCACTCGCAAAAAGCAACATTGTTTGAATGCGAAAAATAACATAGCTTTTTTGATCTGCCGACAGTAGAACTAAATATTTCCCTATAAAAAAATACTCCCACATGCCACTAATCCCCAAAATAAGTACCATGTAAAGAGCCGTTCGCGGATTCACTTCATCTCCTACTAATAACGGATAACAAATAGCCAAAATGGCGACTAAACCAACAAAGACATAACCCGAACGTCTATAAAAACGATTAGTCGCTGAAAGAATTCCATTTATTTGGTCTTTATCACCCTTGGCTAGTGGCTTATAAAGTGCCACTATCGATGCATTACCAACCCCAGCCTCTACTATTTTTAAATAACTTAAAAATTGCTTAATCGACGAAACAAGCCCGTTTGTAGCAGAGCCGTATGTTGTCATAAATAGTCGAGGTAAAATGAAATTAATAACCGCTGCTACAACTTGTAGTAATACATTAGACATTAAATTTAAAACTACTCTCTTAGTTCTCATGCTGGTAAGCACCTTTTCTTTTAGTAAAAGTAGGAATTAAGCCTTTGCAATCACTGATCCGCTGTTTAAACCTATTCAACATGAAAAGTAAAAGAATTTGTTTTTTCTTTAATAACCAAGTATAGATCTTTGATTTGAGCGGCATATTTGTCATCCGAATCGCATGCAACGATCCATGAAACGCTTCATGAATCAACATTTTCTTAATAAAGGTACGCTTTTCATGTAAACGCTTATGGTTGAATCTATTCAATTCATTATTCACCGCTGCCATCACTAAATAAGTAAAATAATACTGAAGTTGTTCAGCAAAATTAGGAACCTGGTCTGCTTTCCTGTACTTTAAAACTTTCAATTGTTCATACAACACAAGTATTTTTTTAAAAAACATCTGATCATAACTAGCCGTCATGGAAGAAGAATGCTGACGGTAATGGTAGAGATACTGATTTTCTAATATATAAATACTTTCTGCATCAAGTAAGCTAGGATATGTACAAGCAACATCGTCCCCCATGCAAATTTGATCATCCACATCAAAGAGATTTTTCTCTAATAGGTCTCTTTTAAATATTTTGTTAGATAAAGATGGATATAAGCCAAAACGGTAATACTCGCCCGAATATAGCATAATTGGATATACTTCTTTTTCCATTCTATCCTTCCTGTACAAACCAGGCGAGACAAGCTGTGGTCTCTTCACTTCTTGGAGTGGATAATTTTCTACAATGTCACAAATAACAATATCTACATCAAAAACACGGGCAGTATTACATAATGATTTATACATATCAACTTCAATCCAATCATCACTATCTACATAACCAATATACTGTCCTTTGGCGACCCTTAGCCCTGCTTTACGGGCACTGACAGCACCACTATTTGCTTGATGAATGACGGTAATTCTTGTATCAGATTCGGCATATTCATCGCAGATTACCGAGCAGCTATCAGTCGAGCCATCATTTACTAATATCAACTCAAAATCTACGAATTCCTGTCTCAGAATACTATCAAGACACATTTTTAAGTAAGGTTCCGTATTATAGACGGGGACAATAATGCTTAAATATGGCACTCACCTCACCTCTCATTCATAGTAGTTCCCTTACTTTTACTCATAGTCAGTGCAAACATAATTAATAAAATATGATATGGAAAATAATCCATGACAAATGAATCAAGTCCTATATTCGCTATTAACATGATATAGAGAGGAATAGCGTTGATTGAAAGGATTTGAAAGCCTGGTCTATTCATAATTCCGACATTCTCTCTAAGTACTTTATAGAGGCTTGAAATGTATAGTACTGACAAGACTATTCCGATTAAACCTATATAATAGGGAGTTGATAAGTACATTGTATGTGCCATCTTTACCTTCGCAAAGCTTGTGCCAAAGCCTGCACCCAAAACAAATACTTTCGTGTTTTGAAGGATTTCATTTACAAATAGGCTCCAACTACTCACTCGACCAGTGGTAATGGCATCTGTCGATATTCCTGACCCAAAAAACCGAATCCAATAAATTTCGAATAACTTCTCGTAAAAAAAATAGAGGGCAACCCCACAAATAATCACGATAAAAGACGAAAATTTAATAGCGGTCTTCACATTATTTTTAGTGAAGACAATAAATGTCATCATAATGAAAATGATTAATGTAATAATAAACATTTTGGAATATGTCAGTATGCCAAAAAATGCTAATATCACGAGTAATACAATTGACTTTTTCTCCTTTTTTCCATCCAGATTAAAAAGCACTAATAAACAAGCCATAGCTATTAATACTTGCAAACTAAAGTAATTTGGATCTAAATCTAAACCCGTAAATCTTGTACTAATCGAGTTCATTGTCTTCACTGTATTCACAATGGTCATTGACTCTATAAAATGATCAATTTCTGGAATAGAATAACTAATCAATCGAACGATTGAAGCAGCTAGTAAACCCGATGCATAGATATACGTATACCTTCTGAAATATGCCTTATCATCGAGGGTCAATATTGCACAAAAGAGCACACTATAATTCAACACAAAGCCTAAAACTGCAATAAGATTACCACCACTAACTATCGTTACGGCCACCGTATAAAATGCAAATAAAAAATAGGTTAATAGGAGTCGTTTTGAAATACCTTGCTTTTGTAAAAAGAGCGTCAAAATACTTAACAAAATATAGAAAGAACTAAGTACAACAAGCAGTGAATATCCTGATATATCGAATTTAATGACGTACACCCACGAAATAAAAAACAATAAATAGTCAATTCGATGCCGCTGCTTATCTAGCAGCATCGCCAAACTAGTTAAAAGGAAGAAGAGCCAGAGAAATAGATTACTACCTGTATATATTTTGAATACGACAAAGATACTTGAAATTATACAAATGAGCACACTAAAATTCTTAGATTCTATCATGTACATCAAACTCCAATACTAGTTGCTCTTGAGCTTTTTTGTTTGTGTAGTGATTTTCCTCTATGTAATTTTTCATATTGTGTAGTAATTCTGTATTTTTCATAACACTAGAAATGACTTGAAAGATATCTTGAATGTTAAAGCCTGTTATCAATCCGTTATGACCATTACAAATTTGTTCACCTGCTGCGGCAAAGTCCGTTGTAATAACAGGCGTTTGTACAATTAATGCCTCCCCAATGACCATTGGGTAGCCTTCGTAGGCAGATGTTAAAACGAATACATCACTACATTTTATAAATGGATACGGATTTTTCATTTCTCCTACAAATTCAACTACATCCTCTACACCTAGTTGCAAAGCTAATTGCTGATTTGAAAGTAGGTCTGGTCCATCCCCTAAAATGCGCCAGCGAAAATTATTTATAGAAGCTTCCTTTAACAACTTACACAGATGTGGAATAAGGTCGAACCTTTTTGTACTATTTTCAATTCGCCCGACAGATATTAAATCCAACTCGCTTTTATGAAACGGTGTATATTGACATGCCAGTTCTTTAATCTCTTCGATTGGAAAAAAATTATAAACCACTTGAATTTTATGTTGATATTCTGGAAGAAAATTTATTAAATTTTCCTTACATGCTACTGAAACACATAACAATCGATCAAAATTTTTATAGGTTTTGACACAAGCCTCATAATTAAAATTGGCTTTAATGGGATCTGTATGAATCCATGCGAGCTTACGATTTGCTATCACAAACTGATCTACAAATAAATTGGTCCCCTTATTGAAGTATTGATTGGGTACATCATTAAAATAAGATATGGCGATATCATAATGACAATTATTGCGATGTTTTTTTAAAAGCTTCGAATAGAAGTTATGGGAACCTATTAATCGAATAACTATCATACACACAATGCGTAAAATAATATGCCATACGTTATTTCTTTTTTTCACTTCAGCAAAAGGTGTAGCAATTAGTTGTAACAGTAAGTTCCCTGTAGTTACCTTCACATTGGAGGGAATATCGTTCATTAATTCCCCTCCACTAAATGTGAAAACATCTATCTCATATTTCTCGTAGAGGCTGATTTCTTTTAGCATATTAATTAACGCCTTTTGGATGCCACCCATTTGAAAATTTTGTGCAACAAATAATATTTTCATATTAGCCCCCCTAAAAATACTACTGTAAATTTTCATATTGCTCTTACGTTTGTGGATAAAAATTGGATCGATAGCCGCTACGAGCTACTCCCTTTGCTACTCACACTCCGCATAGCTTTTATAAAATACTGTATAAATCTGTTATCCGTTTCTCCATTTTCGCCCAGCTGTAACCTTCTTCGTACAGTGCCTTCATTTCACGAGAAATTTCTGGCCATTCTTTTCTACGCTTTACCAAATTCTCAATTCCGTTTTGTAAACTCTCTCTATTGTAATCAATAAGTTCTCCAAAATTATTTGCTGCAACTACTTCTGACATTCCCGTATTTTTCACCATAATCAAAGGCTTACCAAGCATTAATGCTTCATAGAATTTATTAGGTGCAGCATAATAATGGTTAGAGATGGTAGGATCATAAATAGCCGTCATAATGTCACAACTATTTTCTAACTCTATTGTTTTTTCATAGGGTAACTTACCATAAAAGTGTATATTGTCATGCATTTTCGAAGCTTGCAGCAATGTATCAGCTAACTTACCAAATCCACCAATATGCAGCTCATAACTTGGCGTATTCTTTACTACTTCAACCAATTCACTAATCAATCGATTTTCAGTAAGTATACCTACATAGACTATTTTTACTTTTTTCGGATTCAACTCTAAGCAATCATTGGAATCTATATAACGTGGAGTATTATATATGACCTCTATTTTTTTAGGTGAAGCCTTAGCAATCTGTTCTTTGCGCTTTTCTGTACATATAATGACTGCATCCACACTATTCATAAGGCGTATATCTAGACTAGCAATGACCTTTCCAATAATCTCTGGTCCATAAAATGGTGATGTATACGAATCAAATACGTCGTAGATTACTTTTTTACGAAGTAATTTCCCACATATTGTACCTATTAACGCTGTATCAAAATCACAAGCGTGAATCATATCATACGTATTTTTATGGCGAAGTAACCATTGAAAAAGTTTAAGTTGAAATTTTATAAATGGGACTAAGTTCTTTTTCAAACCTCCTCCAAATGTTGCCGGAATACCAAACCTTGTAATACGAATTGCCTGTTCACCTTCTAACAGCTGGTTCTTTATTTTATATTTTTTATCTCTATCCCAAGCTAAAATGTGAACCTTCCAATTATTTTTCGCAAGGCAATGTGCTTCCTTTTCAACCCTTGGATCTGGAGAAACAGGGTTACTCCTCATAAAAACAACTCGCATCTCATATGCCCCCCTTAAACATAGAATGTCTCTAGTGCTTCAGCTACTTTTTCCTACCTTTTATGTCCTTACAACTTAAAGGTGCTTTCCCATTTTAAAAAAACTTCCACCATTTTTTTGTGAAAGTATCATCTGGTTCATATACAATTAATGGAAGATTGTTAATGATTCGTTCGTTATTTTCAAGCAAAAATTCTACCATATCCAAATCTTTTTGTTTTTCTAAAAATCTAAGTCCCTTTTCAAATAAGAAAGGACGTGTATTTAAGTTATGCACATCTGAACCGTATGTATGGACAAGATTCGAGCGCACTAAATTTAGCGAAAGTTTTTGGACGGTTTTTCCAAACAATCCTGCTAAACTCCCTGATGTAATTTGTGCAACTGCCCCCTCGCGTATAATTTGTTCCAAATGACTTGGATTTTCTGAAATGACTCTATTTCGCTCTGGGTGTGCAATAATTGGTGTTATGCCTGCTGTTAATAACGAGTAAATGATATCCTTTGTATATTTGGGAATATGATTAGAGGGAAGTTCCAACAGCAAATAATTGGAATTTGCTAATGTATGTAATTGTTTTTTTTCATACAATTCTAGAATGTTACCTGCCAAGCGTACCTCTTGTCCCGTGTAAAGTTTTAACGGCATATTACGTTGGTCAATTGCCATTTGTAACTGTACAATTTGCTCATTCACGACATCAAAGGGGACATTATACAATGGATGTAAAGCATGCGAAGTGGAAACAATCGTTGAAATCCCCTCCAAAACTGCCTGCTCAAATAAACAAAGTGTCTCTTCAATCGTTTTCGGACCATCATCGACATCAAATAATATATGACTGTGCATATCAATCACTGTACTTCACTTCCCTGTCTAGATACTTGAATTAACGATAATATTGCTCATAATATTGATGGAGTGGCATTTTATAGTTATTTAATACTACGCCTAAAATATTTGCTTTTGAGGCTTCAAGGCTTGACTTTGCTTTTAACACACTTTCATTTTCTGCAACTCCACTGTTCACAATTAATAATGTACCATCACATTTATTAGACAAAATTTGAGCATCTGTTACAGATAATAGGGGTGGCGCATCAAAAATAATGATGTCAAACTCTTTCTTTAGTTCCTCAATTACACTCCCCATTAAGGTAGAAGCTAGTAACTCTGCAGGATTGGGGGGAATAGGCCCACTTGTCAAGACATATAGATTAGCAATATCTGTATTATTGACGACTTCGGAAATTGTAAAATGTCTTGTTAGTAAATTTGATAGACCTCTAGCATTTTGCAATAGAAACGTATAATGCATTGTTGGTTTTCGTAAATCTGCATCTACGATGACGACCCGTTTTCCTTCTTGTGCGAAAACAACACCTATATTGGCTGCATTGGTTGACTTTCCTTCACCTGGTGTTGCAGATGTTACTAATATTGTTTTAATTTCTCTATCAGGCATTGAAAAAGTAATATTTGTTCGGATTGTTCGAAATTGTTCAGAAATAAAAGAATGGCCATTTGCAATCGTCACAAGTTTTCGTGCCATTTTCACTAACTTCTTCTTTTTCTTTTTTTTCCAAAACATTATGATCCTCTCCTCGTTTTACGAGATTTTATCCTAGTGCTTTTATTGTGAGCATCACTAATTTGACTAATCAAGCCAATAATCGGTAGTCCTACTAGCTCTTCAATATCTTGCTCCGTCTTGATTGTAGTATCTAAGCTCTCTATTATGATGATGATAGCAGCACTTAAAACAAAGCCAATAAATGAGGCTGCTACTATATAAAGGGTTTTATTTGGCGCAATCGGTACAGGTTCCTTATCTAATTGTGCAACTGACAAAATATTAACATTATCAACCGTCATTAAAACTTGGATCTCCTCTTGAAACACATCTGCTATTGTATTGGCAATTTCGACAGCCAACTCTGCTTGCTTGTCTACAACATTAATATTGACAACTTGTGAGTTATTGGCACTAGATACAGTAATTTGATCCATTAAAACTTCAGGTGTGACATCCAAATCTAGCTTATTTATAACTTTAGATAAAATAGCAGAACTTGTTATGATAATGTTATACGTATTAATAAGTCGGAGATCTGTTTCAACCTGTTGTACACCTAAATGTGGTTGCTCTATATTTTTTTGATTAACTAAAATTTGCGTTTCTGCCTCATAGGTAGGTTTTAACACAAAGATACTAATAAAGGCTGTAACCAACGCTGCAAAAAGTGTAAAACTTATGATAAAAAGAAAGTTTTCTCGGACTATTTTCAATATATCTTGTAATGTGATTGTTTCTTTCAATGCTCTTCACTCCTTGTCAAAACATAAACCAGTTGTAAAAATGGAGTATAACTAGGCTGGTTAATTTTTAAAAGGTATTCTTGTTGAGGCTAGTTCACTATGCTTTATTCCATACTATATTGTTGGAATCATCCATTTATTCTTACTGGGTAGATCACATCGAATTTATTCACATACAAAAAGGCACCCCCTGACCTTGGTCAAGGGATGCCTATTATTTTAATATTTATTTCGCGTATTCCACAGCACGTGTTTCGCGAATAACTGTTACTTTAATATGACCTGGATAATCGAGTTCTTCCTCAATACGTTTGCGAATATCACGCGCAAGACGATGAGACGCTAAATCATCAATTTTTTCAGGTTGTACAATAATACGAATTTCACGTCCAGCTTGAATCGCATAAGATTTTTCTACGCCATCATAGCTTTCTGAAATTTCCTCTAACTTTTCAAGTCTGCGGATATAGTTTTCAAGTGTTTCACTACGTGCACCTGGACGAGCAGCTGATAATGCATCAGCTGCAGCGACTAATACCGCAATAACAGATGTTGCTTCAGTATCACCATGATGCGAAGCAATACTATTAATGACAACTGGGTGTTCCTTATACTTTGTTGCTAATTCCACACCTATTTCAACGTGGCTTCCTTCAACTTCATGATCGATTGCTTTTCCAATATCATGTAATAAGCCTGCACGACGAGCCAATGCTACATCTTCACCAAGTTCAGCAGCAAGTAATCCTGCTAAATGTGCGACTTCAATTGAATGTTTTAGGACATTTTGTCCATAGCTTGTACGATATTTCATGCGGCCTAAAATTTTCATTAAATCTGGATGTAAGTTATGAATACCAATTTCAAATGTAGTTTGCTCACCTGTTTCGCGGATTTGTTCATCCACTTCACGTCGAGCTTTTTCCACCATTTCCTCAATACGAGCTGGGTGAATACGACCATCCTGTACAAGTTTTTCAAGTGCAAGTCGAGCTGTTTCACGGCGAATTGGATCAAAGCCTGATAATATAACCGCTTCTGGCGTATCATCAATAATTAAATCAATTCCTGTTAACGTTTCCAATGTACGGATATTACGGCCTTCGCGACCAATAATACGTCCCTTCATTTCATCATTTGGCAAGTTCACAACAGATACAGTTGTTTCTGCTACGTGATCTGCAGCAAAGCGTTGTAATGCTAATGATAAAATTTCACGTGCTTTTTTATCTGAGTCTTCTTTCGCACGTGTTTCAGCTTCTTTCGTCATCACAGCAATATCAGTTGATAACTCTTTTTCTACTTCATTGAGGATAATTGATTTAGCTTCATCCCTAGTTAAAGCAGAAATACGTTCTAACTCTGTTTTTTGTGATGCCATGAGCTCGTCCACTTTGCTCTCCATCTGTTCAATATGCTGTTGTCTTTCAGCTAGAGCTTGTTCTTTGCGCTCTAAGCCAGCTTCTCTCTTATTTAGAGCATCATCTTTGCGATCAAGATTCTCTTCTCTTTGCAATAAACGGTTCTCTTGTTTTTGAAGTTCTAAACGACGTTCACGAATGTCATTTTCAGCTTCAGTACGAAATTTGTGAGTTTCATCTTTGGCTTCAAGTAGTGCTTCTTTCTTCATTGCCTCCGCTTCTCGTTTTCCTTCTTCAACGATTGTTTCAGCGACATGTTTAGCACCAGTGATTTTTGAGTCATTCACTTTTTTCATGTAGATATAGCTAACAGCGGCACCAACGATGAGTCCAAGCAAAGCGGAGATGATAGTAATTCCATCCATATGAACACCTCCTCTTGCTATTTGGGTATTACAGTTTCAGTCGGCGCATACATCTATGTCGCCTTAGCTAAAATGCACCAGATTTTGTTAAAATTTATGCAAAACCCGTTTCATTGGCCAAAGGCATTATCTTCATCCAGTAGGCGTTTAGACATCCATTTTAAAGGATATTTCACTATAAAACATTTGCTAAATGAGGATAAAATGTACTGCCTATTTAAAGTCATAATTCAGAAATTATACATATTTAATTGTATAGCTAGCCTCATGCTCTGTCAAGGATAGTCAGGCGTATGTTCGCCACCTTAGCCAAAAAAAGTAAGTCCTATCCATTCAGTGAATTTTTTCCCTACTACTATTTCACTAGAAAATTTTTCATGTTAAATACAATTAATAAAAAAACAGTACATAAGAAATAAACACATAGCCTCTCTCTTATTATGTGTAAAAATTTAAGAATATAGACAAAAAAATGCATTGCCCCCTCAATAAAGTGGGAACAATGCAATCATTAATTATTCTTCTTCCAGAAGTAACATTAATTCTTCATCCATCTCTTCTTCATCATCATGGGCAGCAATTGTATAAGAAGAAGCTGCAATACCATAAGAAGCTCGGATTTTATTTGCTATGTCTTCTAGGACAGCAGTATTTTCTTTTAAATACTGTTTAGCATTTTCTCGTCCTTGACCTAAGCGCTCATCGCCATATGCATACCAAGAACCACTTTTTTGTACAATGTCTAATTCTACGCCTAAATCGACTGTTTCGCCTTCTTTAGAAATTCCTTCTCCATACATAATATCTACTTCAGCTGTACGGAAAGGTGGTGCTACTTTATTTTTTACAATTTTAATTTTAGTACGGTTACCAACAATATCATTACCTTGCTTAATAGCTTCTGCACGTCGCACTTCTAAACGGACAGAGCTGTAGAATTTAAGCGCTCGTCCACCTGGTGTTGTTTCTGGATTACCGAACATGACACCGATTTTTTCACGAATTTGGTTAATGAAAATAGCAATCGTTTTTGATTTATTAATCGCACCTGAAAGTTTACGTAAAGCTTGAGACATTAGACGTGCTTGTAAGCCGACATGAGAGTCACCCATATCCCCTTCAATTTCAGCTTTTGGCACTAAGGCAGCAACAGAGTCAATAACGATAATATCAATAGCTCCACTACGCACTAATGCTTCTGCAATTTCAAGTGCTTGCTCACCTGTGTCGGGCTGTGATAATAATAGCTCATCAATATTCACACCTAATTTTTGTGCATAGATTGGATCTAATGCATGCTCCGCGTCGATAAATGCTGCTTGTCCACCTGATGCCTGTACTTCAGCAATGGCATGTAGAGCAACAGTTGTTTTACCAGATGATTCTGGACCGTATACTTCAATAATACGTCCACGTGGATATCCACCCACTCCTAATGCAGCATCAAGTGCAAGTGAACCACTTGAAGATGTCGCAATTTCTAAATCGGTTTTTTCACCGAGTTTCATGATGGAACCTTTACCAAAATTCTTTTCAATTTGTTTTAGAGCCTGTTCTAAGGCTGCTTTACGATCACTCATTCATTTTCCTCCTTCGAAAACTGTTCACTGTTTTTATCTATTTCTACTATACTTGTTTTTGAGAAAACACGCAAGAAAAAAGCGAACATTTATTCGATTTTTCTTCAAAATAAAAATTTGGATAGTTTTCCTCTACCCAAATTCCTATGTTCTACTCTATTTTAATATCGTTTTGTGTAGCCACGTTCTTCTAAAAGTTGCATTAAATAATGGCATGTAAATTTCACCGCACGGAGTCGATTCGTATTCCGCATGCCTGATAAATGAAGTAAATATGTAAGCGGCTCCTCGTCATTTATGGCAATACCAATCCAAACCGTACCTACTGGCTGATGATCATGTGCAGTGGGACCTGCTTCTCCTGTAAGACCAATCCCAATATTTGTAGCAAATTTCTCACGAACAGCACTTGCCATTGCCGCTGCACACTCAGCACTCACAACACCATGTGTATCAATTAATTCTTGTGAAATGCCTAGCTGTTTTACTTTCGCATCTGCTGCATAGGTAACAACGCCTCCTATAAGTGCATTGCCTACCCCTGGAATTTCCGCAAGTTCAGATTGAAATAAACCAGCAGTTAAACTTTCTGCAGCCGCAATTGTTAGCTCATTATCCAGTAGCATTTCTACCGTTTTTGAGGCAAGGGAATCATCATCTACACCATATTGATAATCACCAACAAGTGCTTGTATTTCTGCAACCTTTGCCTTAATAAGCTGGCCAGCTTGTTGCTCTGTTGCGGCTTTAGCTGTTACGCGTAACGTTACCTCACCATCAGAAGCAAGTGGAGCAACTGTTGGATTGGTTTGTGCATCTAAAATATTTTGAACTTGTACTTCAAGCTCGGCCTCACCAATTCCATAAAATCGCATAACATGTGATGCAATGATCCCTCCATCATTAAGCATCGCAGCAAGTTTAGGTTTAGCCTCAAATTGAAACATTGGTTCTAACTCTTTTGGAGGTCCTGGTAATAAAATATAAGTGCGATCATTTTTTGTGAAGATCATACCTGGAGCCATTCCATGGTGATTAGCTAATACTTCACTCCCAGCTAAAATTAATGCCTGTTTACGATTATTTTCCGTCATTGGACGTCCTCGTTTAGCAAAAAATTGCTCAATATACGTCAATGCTACTTCATCAAACTCAAGAGAAACACCAAGATGACGTGCAATCGTTTCCTTCGTTAAATCATCTTTTGTTGGACCAAGTCCTCCCGAAAAAATAATGAGATCTGCACGAGACTCTGCCACTTCGATAGCTTGTTCTAAACGCTTTGCATTATCGCCTACTACGGTATGATAAAAAACGTTGATGCCAAGCTCGGATAGCTGGCTTGAGATAAATCTCGCATTTGTATTCGTAATTTGACCTAATAATAGTTCTGAGCCAACCGCAAGAATTTCAGCATTCATGATCCCAAGACCTTTCTTATTTAGACTCAAGTAATACACGTCGATTTAGATAGAAATAATCCCATCCTGACCAAAGTGTAAAGAACAATGCAACATAGAGCATGATTGTATCAAATGGAATACCAACCAATGTAAAGATTGTATTGTGTAAAAGAGCAGCAGCAATCGCTACAATTTGTGCCCAAGTTTTAATTTTACCAAGCTGATTGGCAGCTACGACTTCTCCTCCACCTGCCAAAATCAAACGTAAACCCGTTACAGCAAATTCACGACTAATAATAATGATAATTACCCAAGCAGGTGCCATCTTAAGCTCGACCATTAAAATAAAGGCTGCTGAGACAAGTAACTTGTCAGCTAAGGGATCTAAAAATTTCCCAAATGTCGTTACAAGATTATACTTACGTGCGTAATAACCATCCACCCAATCGGTTGTTGAAGCAAAGATAAAAATAAGTGCGCCTATAAAATGATGAATTGGCATCTCTGCACCAAAAAGTGATAATGTTCCCCAGCCAAAATCAAACATCATAACAATGACAAAGAATGGAATAAGTAAGATTCGAGAGATGGTAATTTTATTTGGAATGTTCATTTTTCTAACACCTTTCATGATGAAAGAAAGTAGTCATCATGTGATGACTACTGTTCTTTATTGAAATTGATGACGATATTTTGCGTTACAATTTGTTGTGCATACGTTAGAAGTTCGTCATTAATATAGATTTTAGCTTGCGTTGAATTACCGAGACGAATACGAACATAGTTTTGTGTTGAGGCGTCAAATTCAACTACTTCCCCGGCATTATAGACACGCGTATCTGTTAAGATTTCTTGTTGCTGTTGATTGCGAATACCAACAAATGTAGGGCCTGATATTTCAATTTTCAGTTTCATTGTATCTGTCCCTGTTAACGTATAAGAAGTTGTCGCTCCATCTGCTTCAACAGTACCCGCGGAAATTGTTTGCTTCATCTCTTCAGTTTGATCAGTGTCATCTTCATCAGTTGGTGTTTCTTCTGTAGCTTTTGTATCTTCTTTATCATTTTTCTGTGCATCTTTATTTTCTTGTTCTTTTTTATCCTTCTCACTATCAATTGGCTTGACATTTGTGTCATATTCAATCTCAGGAGTTGGATTTACTTCTTCGCTTGTCCCTGGACTGTTTTTTGATTGCCATAGCACCCATATAGCCACAATAATGACTACAATAAATAAAGCAACAATGATTTTTGGCATAGCCTCCATCATTTTATTCGAAGGGCCTTTCGTTACTTTTCTTCTGCTGGGGCTATTCGTCATCGATTGACTTACTTGATCGTTTGGAGTGCTCGGTAGTTCATTTTTATATGTCTCTAAGATTTCTTCCGCATCCAACCCAACAGCTTCTGCATATTGTTTGATAAAAGCTCGTACATAAAACGAACCAGGCATAATGGAATAATTGCCCTCTTCAATTCCTACTAAATAACGTTTTTGGATTTTCGTTATTTCTTGTAAATCGTCTAAGCTGTAGCCTTTAGACAGTCTCGCCTCTTTCAGTCGAGTCCCTAATTCTGCCACTAATAACACCTACTTTAACATCAAATTAAAAATTAAATCCTCCAAAAGAATCCGATTCGGACATATGATTTTTTTCCATTATTTCATAAGTAATTTCTTCATCAGTGTGATGACGTAGTTCAATAATATAATCAAAATCCTCTATTTTATATTCTGAATGCTGAACAAACATATCTGGATGCTCTACAACTTTGATACAAGGCATATTCATCATTTCACGCACTAATTGCAAATGTTTCTCATCAGATGAACGTCGAGTCACAATACCATCTAAAATAAAAATATTGTTACGACTAAATTCATCTCCCACAAGCTTATTACGAACTGTTTGCTTAATCATTGTAGATGATAAAAAGATCCATTTTTTATTGGCACAGACACTGGCGGCTACTATGGATTCAGTTTTTCCAACACGTGGCATGCCACGAATACCAATCAGCTTATGTCCCTCTTTTTTAAAGAGTTCTGCCATAAAGTCGACTAAAATACCTAATTCATCTCTTACGAAATGGAATGTGTTTTTTTCATCTGCATCTCGAGGAATATAACGACCATGCCTAATGGCTAAACGGTCGCGAAGTTTTGGTTGTCGAAATTTGGTTACGTTAATATGTTCCATTGTCGAAACAATTGTACGAAAACGCTCAATTGCCTCATCATTGTCTGTATGCACTAACATACCACGTCGATCCTCATCTACACCATTTATTGATATAATATTGACACGAAGCATCCCTAAAAGTGAAGCAATATCTCCTAATAATCCAGGGCGATTCACCTGAATTTCATATTCAAAGTACCAATCGCTCAACACACTCGTTCCCTTCCTATTAGTTAACGTAAAAAATCCTTTATAAGTTCCATCATAGCTGATTTTTTATGTAATGGAAAGTTAGAATACATGGAATTACAGTGTTATTTACTAATTTTTTTTGATGACTGTTAAATAGGCTTACATACGTTCCCGTTTTCACAGATAAAAAGTTTATAGTATAACAAAAAGAGGAGATTGGCTCTCCTCTTTTATTTACTGCACATGCTTATTTTGTACAAGCTTAATGACACAATTCGCTAATGCATGTTTTTCATCTTCAGAGGCAACGCCCCATAAATCCGACAGCACTCGCTCTTGTTCGTTTTTAGGATCGACATTAGTCGCCAAATATTCCCCAATTTGGACAGCAGCCGTTTGAATCATTTTCTTGGGCATACCGCTTGATTCAGCTTGCATAACGTTTTGTCCTAAAAACGATGTCCATTTTTGCCAGTTTTCTAAAATGGTCATATTCTTCCTCCTCCTTTACACAAGTAGTATGTGCAAAAGAGATTATTATATGTACCAGCCTCCATTTAATCGTACGATTTGTCCTGTCACATAATCAGCTTTACCAGACAAATAAAAACGTACCATTTCAGCCACATCTTTTGTTTGTCCAATGGAACCTAGTGGGATATCGTCCAAAATGTATTGAAGCTCTTCTTGATTTAGATGGCTGTTCATTGAGGTATTTATAAAACCAGGAGCAATAGCATTCACTCTAATCCGAGATAATGCCGCTTCTTTTGCATAGGATTTAACAAAAGCATGTTGCGCACCCTTAACAGTTGCATAAAGTGCCTCCCCCGCTGAGCCAGCTTCTCCCCAAATGGAACCTATAAATAGTACATAGCTCACTTCATGCTTGCGAAGTTTTCCAGAAAGTAAAGCTGTTAGTCTCATAGGATTTTGAACATGAACACGCCATAAAGCATCCATATCCTCAACTGTCGTATCTTCGAGCAATGAATAATGGGCTTGTCCATTAGCAAAAACAATAGCCTGCACATTGAAAATTTGCGCGGCTACTAATTCTGCTCCATCAACAATTGAAAAATCCCCCTGTACAAGCATAAATTCTTGTGCAGGGAAATTTTCGGTAAGCATTTCACATAATCTCTGTGCCGCATTTTGATTGTTTGAATAATGTACATAGATGGACCAGCCGTCCTCAGCTAAGCTTTGACAAATGGCATGACCGATATCACCTGATGCACCTAAAACAAGGGCAAATTTTTTCACTGTGCATCCTGCTTACTTGGCAGAATTTTAAAGACCGTTTGCTGTGTTTCACCTTGGATAGAAGCAAATGCTTTTTGTAAATCATCCACAGTTAATGTCTCAAGTACTGGTACTACATCAAATAAATTCATGTCATTAAAGGAATATCGTGTGAATTGGTTTGCGATAAACTCGATCGAATTTAGTGCACGTAGGAAGAACCCAATTTTTTTGCGTTTTATACGATCCAAACCAGCACGATCAAACTGGCTATTTCCTTCATATTTTGCTAATTCGTCCATAATCGTTTTTGCCAATTTATCAGGCTCTGCTGAATCTGATCCGATCATGGCAAACCCAAAACCATTTTCTAAGGTAAAATCAAAAGCATATGTCTCATCAATTAAACCTTCCTCGTAAACACGTTCATAAAAATCAGAGGTACGTCCAAAAATAAGCTCAAGTGCAATTTGAACCGACAACTCATGCTTTAACATGTCCTGACCTGATAAATTAGTGTCTTTCGCTTTTAAACCTACATAAATTTTTGGTTTTTGAACATCCATATTTAATGTACGTTCTTTAATAGCTACCTCTGTTGGTTCTATATCAAAGAAGCGTTGAATAGGCGTTGGTTCTGGGAACTCTTTTTTACCTTGATTCTCACGAATAAACGTCATCATTTCTTCTGGTTCAACAGCACCAATCACAAATAACAACATATTCGAAGGATGATAAAACGTATTGTAGCACGTATATAAGTGCTCGGCTGTAATGCCATCAATCGATTCAATTGTACCAGCGATATCAATCTTTACAGGATGATGATGATACATATTTTCAATTGTGCCAAAGTATAGACGCCAGTCTGGTTGATCATCATACATTGTAATTTCTTGCCCAATAATTCCTTTTTCTTTATTGACAGTAGCTTCTGTAAAGTATGGTTCTTGGACAAAATTCAATAATGTTTCTGTACTTTTATAAATATTGTCAGTAGATGAAAATAAATAAGCTGTACGCGTAAACGATGTAAATGCATTCGCAGAAGCACCATATTCGCTAAATTTTTGGAAAACGTCTCCATCCTCTTTTTCGAACATTTTATGCTCTAAAAAGTGTGCAATACCATCTGGTACAGTAATACTTTCTGTGTCACCAATTGGCACGAACGTACGATCGACAGAGCCGTACTTTGTTGTAAATGTAACAAATGTTTTGGAAAAGCCTTTTTTCGGCAATATATAAACATCTAAGCCATTGTCTAGTTTTTCATAATAAAGTATTTCATCTAATTGTTTAAATTCTATTGTTTTCATTGTGCGGCTTGCTCCTTTCCACATAAGAAATAGACCGCTTCAAGCTGCACTTGCTTTGCCATTGCAACAACATCTTCTTTTGTCACAGCTTTCCACTTATTTGCCCAGGCTTGAACTGAGAATTCCTCAGGTAAATCCTTGTATTGATCAAAAATTTCAATTTGACCTCGTGCCGAATCTAAGGATTCTTTTAGCTGATTCGTCAGCATAGCCTTTGTTTGCTCCAGCTCTAAATCTGTAATGTCCCCAGCCTGCATGACGGCAAGTTGTTCTTTAATTAAAGATAGCGCTTTTTCTTCATTTTTAGCTTCAATCCCAGATACAACAAATACAAGTCCATAATGCGAAGCATAGGAACTTGAAGCATAATAAGCAAGACTCTCTTTTTCACGAACATTCATAAACAGCTTAGCATGTGGATATCCACCAAAAATCCCATTAAAAATTTGCATCTTAGAGAAATCTGCATCACCAAATCTAACAGGCGTGCTAAAGCCAATATGAAGTTTACCTTGTTTCATTTCATGCTGTTCTCTTACATAATCATTGTCTGGATGTTGTTGGGGGAGTACTGCTGGAACTTCCTCAGGAGTACGATCCTTAAATGGTAGCGCTTTTTTTAATTTCGCAACAATTTCCTCTTCATTAATGTCTCCAGCTACATAAATATCGATTTTGTCGTTAGCTAGCATCGATTGATAAGCCTCAAATAATGAGGCAGGGGTAATCTTTTGAATTTCTTCTACACTACCATTCGCTGAAATTGATGCTGGCTCATTTGGTCTCAAGATTTGTTGAAGACGGAATTGAGCAAAGCGAGATTTATCGTCAAAAATAGATTCAATACGTTGAATAACTGTCTTTTTCTCACGCTCAACAACGGATTCCTTAAAGACACCATTTTCTAGATTAGGCTCAAAAATAGCTGTATGCAATAAACCAAGGACTTCGTTTAAGACACTTGTATTTGCTAGATAATGATCATTAACAGTCTCTACATTCATAAGAACCGTATGCTCATTTCCGCGCTTCGATGTATCAAAATACAAAACTGTACCATACAAGTCATCTAAAAAGCTTCGAAAAGCAGCAGTTGTCTTATATTTAGCATTACTGTGCTGCAGTACATTTGTTAATACTGTACGCTCTGATGCACTTTTAGCCGTTAATGCTCTTCTCCATTTAATTGAAAAATTTACGGTTTTAAATTGGGTCGTTTGTCGGATATGCAAATTGACACCTTTTGCAAAAGGTATTGTTTTAAACATATGAAACCCTCCTATCCTTCTTAATATAACGATGTACTACACATACTATACATGTCTATTGTCTATAATTGCAAAAGGAATCCAAAGTATGTATGGGAAAAATTAAAAATTACGCCAATTATAATAAAAAAAGGACCGAGCATAGTGCCCAGTCCTTAAAATGCTTTTCTTAGCGTTTACCTTTAATATAAGGTTGTCCACTCGCTTTTGGAGCGTTTGCTTTACCAATAAATCCTGCTAAAGCAAGAATTGTTAACACATACGGTAAAATTTGTAGATACACTGCTGGAACATTCTCGATTAGCGGAATTTGATTCCCTGCAATACTTAATGTTTGTGCTAAACCGAAGAATAAGGCTGCACCTAGTGCTCCAATTGGATGCCACTTCCCGAAAATCATTGCGGCAATAGCCATGAAACCTTGACCAGCAATTGTTGCATGTGAGAAGTCGTGTGTAATTGTTTGTGCATACACTGCACCACCAAGACCACCTAATGCCCCTGAAATCATCACGGCAATATAGCGCATTTTATTTACATTTATACCCATTGTATCTGCTGCCATTGGATGTTCACCCACTGCACGCAAACGCAAGCCGAATGGCGTTTTATAAATGATAAACCATGCCCCGAATGCTACAGCGAACGCTAAAATAGATGTGCTGTAAACATCATGGAACAGTAAACGACCGAAGAACGGAATATCCTCTAAGTAAGGGACACCAAAACGACGAATCGGTTGGTCAATCATATCTGTTTGACCTTTATCATAAATCATTTTTACTAAGAATACGGTTGCAGCTAAACCTAGTAAGTTAATAGCTACCCCTGATACCGTTTGATCGGCACGGAAAGAAATAGAAGCTACAGCATGGAAAAGTGAGAACACAGCACCAATCACAACAGCTGCTAGCATTGCTACCCAAACTGTTGCTGCCCCTAATGATGAAGCGAATTCTAAATTGACAAAAATACCAACAAACGCACCGACAATCATTAAGCCTTCTAGCCCGATGTTGACAACACCAGAGCGTTCAGAGAATACCCCACCGATGGCCGTAAAAATCAAAGGTGTTGCATAAAGAATCGCTGAAGGGATGATGAAATATAACATTTCTAAAAAGCTCATGTTATTGTCCCTCCTTTTTCTTGCTCAGCTTTTGTAAGCCTACTCGAATAATATAGCCTGATGCAACGAAGAAGATAATCAATGCAATAATAATGGATACGATTTCTTCTGGAATTCCCGCAGCATTTGGCATATTTAATGCACCATATTTTAAAGAACCAAAAAGGGATGCCCCAAACACTACTCCAAGTGGTGTATTGGCACCAAGTAGCGCAACGGCGATACCGTCAAACCCAATTCCCGTAAAGCCAGGTTTAATGGATGCGTTTTGGAATGTCCCTAAAGCTTCCATCGCACCACCCAGACCTGCAAACATACCAGAAATTGTCATAGCTAAAATAATATTTTTATTGACACTCATACCTGCATAATCAGCGGCATTTTTGTTAAAACCTACTGCTTTTAGCTCGTAGCCACGTGTTGTTTTTTCTAAAATGAACCACATCACAACTACCATTAAAAGTGCAACAATGATCCCATAGTGAAGACTTGAGTTGTCTGTAAGCTCTCTTAAAAACGGAGAACGTAAAGAAGCTGACTCATGGATACGTTCTGTTTTAAAGCTGCCATCGGACAATTTTTTAATCACTGCATTTGCAATATAAAGTGCAGTGTAGTTCAGCATAATTGTCGCAATAACTTCGTGAACTTTAAATTTCGCTTTTAAGAAACCTGCAATAAAGGCCCAAAATGCACCTGCAGCAGCTGCTGCAAGCAATGCTAATGGTAAGTGAATGATTTTAGGAAGTTCAAACGCATAACCTACCCATGCAGCGGCTAACCAACCTAAAATTAGCTGACCTTCAACACCGATATTGAAGAGCCCTGTACGGAATGCAAATGCTACCGCAAGACCTGCTAAAATATATGGTGTAATTTGACGAATTGTGTTCCCGATTGAATATGAATCTCCAAAAATACCTGTCCAAAGAGCGATATAACCTTGCACTGGGTCATAGCCACTGACTACCATAACGATAGCCCCTACAATTAAACCGATAATGATAGAGATGATAGGAACGAGGATATTAATGACACGATTTGACATTAGTCGTTCCCCTCCTTCGCATCACGCTTTATATTTTTTTTACTTTGTCCTGCCATTAGTAAGCCTAGCTCTTGTTCAGTCGTTTCTTTCGGATTTAACTCATCAACAATTTGTCCATCATAGATAACAGCAATTCGATCCGAAACATTCATTACCTCATCTAATTCAAATGAGATTAATAAAACGGCTTTCCCTTTATCACGTTGCTCAATTAGACGAGAGTGAATGAATTCAATAGCTCCTACGTCAAGTCCACGTGTTGGTAGAGCAGCAATTAATAGATCAGGGTTACGGTCAATTTCACGACCAATAATTGCTTTTTGTTGGTTACCACCAGATAATGCACGAGCTGGTGTCATCTCTCCATTACCAGTACGCACATCATACTCTTTAATGATTTGGCGAGCTTTCTCTGACACCTTTTTATAGTCCATCACAAAGCCCTTCGCTATTGGAGATTGGTAATATGTTTGCAATGCAATATTATGACCAATTGGGAAATCTAAAACTAATCCATGCTTATGACGGTCTTGTGGAATATGTCCTACGCCTTCCTCTGTAATTTTACGAGGCTTCATGTTAGTAATATCTTTACCATTCAGCTTGACTTTACCACTTTTAATTTTGCGTAGACCTGTAATGGCTTCTATTAACTCGGATTGACCATTACCATCAATACCAGCAATACCTACGATTTCACCTTTACGAACATTTAAATTAAGACCTTTCACTTTATCAATATTTCGATAGTCTGTAACAACCAAGTTCTCAATCGCAAGCACTTCGTCAGTCGGTGTCGCATCCGTTTTTTCCGTTTTGAATTCAACCTGACGGCCAACCATCATTTCAGCAAGCTGATCAGGATTTGTGGCAGCGGTTACAACTGTGCCAATCCCTTCTCCCTTACGGATAATCGTCACACGGTCTGAAACTTCCATAATTTCTTTTAGCTTATGCGTAATTAAAATAATGGATTTACCCTCTGCGATAAGACGGCGCATTATTTGAATTAATTCGGTAATTTCTTGCGGTGTTAATGATGCAGTTGGTTCATCAAAAATTAAAATTTCGGCACCACGATACAATGTTTTTAATATTTCTACACGCTGTTGCATACCAACCGTGATATCCTCGATTTTGGCGTTCGGATCAACATCTAATCCATACTTTTCAGAAAGTGCTTGTACTTTCTTAGCCGCATCTTTTATATTCACAATTCCCATTTTAGTAGGCTCAGTGCCTAAAATGATATTTTCTGTTACCGTAAAGTTTTCTACCAACATAAAATGTTGATGCACCATGCCAATCCCTAAATCATTGGCAATATTCGGGTTTGTAATTTTTACAGCCTTCCCACGTACACGAATTTCGCCACCCTCTGGTTGATACAAACCAAAAAGGACGTTCATCAAAGTCGATTTACCTGCACCATTTTCACCTAGCAATGCATGAATCTCGCCTTGTTTCAGTTGGAGGGTGATATTATTATTCGCCACGAAATTACCGAATTCTTTACGGATTCCTAGCATTTCAATCACATAATCCAAATTTGTCACTCCCTTAATAGGCACTATTATTAAGTATTTTCATCTTAGCGTATAGTATCTGCTGCTACATGATGGATGGTACAGATAAGCCATACGTCCAGTAATAAATTTTCTACTAGAGGCTATATTTTATTACCGATTTAATATCTCACCTATAGAGGTAGATGTTTTGCTAAATTAATACAGGAAAGGTCATCGTTAGAAACCTTTCTTCTATTAACTTGTTACCATCATTATTCAAATCATAATTACTACCTCTATAAGGTTTCTATAAATCTAGTTAAATAGAGTATTGCGAATAATCTAAATATAACGATAGATTGAAAAATCATCATAAGGTCCTTCTAAGAGTCCCTTATGATGATCAAAAGATGAATTATTTTTCCACTTTTTCTGGAACTTTGATTTCACCCTTAGCAATTTTTTCTTTATATTCGTCGATTACTTTTTGTACATCTTCTGGAATCGCACCGCGAGAATCCGCAAGTTTAACGCCGTCTTCAGCTAAACCGTAAACAAGTGTTTCTCCACCTGGGAAATCACCATTTTTCGCTCTATTTGAAATATCTACTACTGCTGTATTAACACCTTTTAACATAGAAGTTAATGTAACGTTTGTTTTATCGTCTACTTTACCTTCTTCGTATTGGTCAGCATCTACACCGATAACCCATACATCAGCATTTGGATCTTTCGCTTTACGCTCTTTTGCTTCAGAGAATACGCCGTTACCAGTTGCACCAGCAGCGTGGAAGATTACATCTACACCTGAAGAATACATGCTGTTCGCTGTAATTTTACCAAGATCTGCTTTATCAAACGCACCAGTATATTTTACTTGAATATCGATATCTGGGTTTACTGCTTTAGCCCCTTCAACGAAACCAGCGTGGAAACGGTTAATAACTGGAATATCAACGCCGCCTACGAAGCCGATTTTACCTGTTTTAGATGTTTTCGCTGCAGCAACACCTGCTAAGAAAGCACCTTCTTGCTCTTTGAACAGTACGTTTACTACGTTGTCTGCTTCTACTTCAGCATCGATTAATGCAAAGTGGTTATCTGGATTTTCAGAAGCAACTGCATCAATTGCATCAGCCATCATGAATCCGATACCAAATACTAAGTTAAAGTCACGACGAACTAAGTTGTTTAAGTTTGTTTCATAGTCAGCATCTGAAGCTGATTGTAGGTAGTCAAAACCACCATCACCTTTTGATAAATCATGCTCTTTACCGTAAGCTTGTACACCTTCCCATGCAGATTGGTTGAATGATTTGTCATCAACGCCACCTACGTCAGTAACCATCGCTACTGAGAAAGCTTCTTCTGTGCTTTCGCCACCTGAAGCATTGTCATTTTCTTTCGCTGGCTTTTCGTCGTCTTTCGTACCACAAGCACCTAAAATAGCACTTGCCGCTAATACTGATGTTAATACTAAACCAAATTTACGTTTTTTCATTTAATTAACCCCCCAAAGGTATTGTAATTAGCAGGAAAAAATTTAGAAATGTTCTACACCCGTTTACGAACTACATGGAAGCTGAATTTATCAGCTCGGAAATAATTTTTTGAATAGAGCACTACTTGATCATGATCATCATAATGCAATTGCTTTAACACTAAAAGAGCTGTCTCACGTCCACAATTTAAAATCGGTGAGGCTTGTTCATGATACCCAACTGGATCAATATAGGTTACAGCATAAGCTACATGAATTTTGCCAGATTGCTCAAGTGCAGAGAACAGTGAAACTTCTTTTTTTTCGACAAAGTCAGTAGGCAGGAAGCTTGCAGGTAGCCTGTCTATGCAGTATACTACTGGCTCACCATCCGCTGTTCTGACACGTTCAATCGTGAGTATTTTATCGTCGCCATCACTTTGGAAGCGTTTTAAATCTTCCTCAGAAGGCACATGCTCAGTCGCTTTTAAAAATCGCGAACCTGGCTCCATACCTGCTGCCTCGATCATAGAAGAAATACTAGATAAATGCTCGATGCCTGATGTAAACAACGGCTTCGGGTTGACAAAAGTCCCAACCCCATGTCGGCGCACAATCACATTTTCCTCTTCCAACAGTCGAAGTGCTTCTCTAAGTGTTGCTCGACTGACTCCTAGTGATTTCGATAATTCAAATTCTGAAGGCAGCTTTTCATTTTCTTTAAAAATGCCAGCCTCGATGTCAGATTTTAAACGATCGATTACTTGAAGATAGAGATGACGATGATCTGCTTTAATAGTCACATATATCACCACCAAAATCAGAGATCAGACATCTGATGTACAACATTCCTACTAATCGTTCATAAATATAACATTTTTGCAGAATGAAATAAACAGTTTTGAGTAAAATCTGTTATAGAATTCATTCTTTCTTTATTTTATCTGCAAATTTTTGGACAAAAATACAAATGCTCTCACCATTTTCATCTTCATTTTTTGCTTAGTTATCGTATTGGTGAACAAGTACTTGACGAGGTTTACTACCCTCTGGAGGCCCAACAATACCGCGTTGCTCCATCTGATCAACAATACGTGCAGCTCTTGAATAACCAATACGGAAGCGACGTTGAAGCATAGAGACAGATGCTGTTTGCATATTGACAACTAATTGGACTGCTTCATCATACAAATCATCTGTTTCCTCTAAAATGGTCTCTTCTTCAGTAGGAATCATCTCCTCCTGATACTGAGCTTTTTGCTGTTCTATAACAAAATGAACGACTGCCTCCACTTCTTGATCTGATAAAAAGGCACCCTGCACCCTTTTTGGTTTAGAAGCTCCAGCAGGTAAAAATAACATATCGCCTCGTCCTAATAATCGTTCAGCTCCACCCATGTCTAAAATTGTTCTTGAGTCAATCGCGGAAGAAACTGCAAAAGCAATTCTGGATGGAATATTTGCTTTAATGACACCTGTTAAAACATCTACACTTGGTCGTTGTGTGGCAATAATCAAATGAATGCCAGCTGCCCTTGCCATTTGCGCTAAACGTGTAATCGAATCCTCTACATCACTTGATGCGACCATCATCAAATCCGCTAACTCATCTACAATAACCACAATATAAGGTAGCTTTGGATGCTTTTCCTCTGTTTGATCATTAACCTTTTGGACATGTGCATTATAGCCCTCAATATTTCTTGTACCTGTATGAGAAAACAAATCATAGCGACGTTCCATTTCAGATACCACTTTTTTCAGTGCTTGCGAAGCTTTACGGGCATCCGTTACGACAGGCGCTAATAAATGTGGAATCCCATTATAAACGTTTAATTCAACCATTTTTGGGTCTATCATCATGAGCTTCACTTCATGCGGTTTTGTACGCATTAGTATGGATACAACAATGCCATTTATGCAAACACTTTTCCCACTACCTGTAGAACCAGCTACAAGTAAATGTGGCATTTTATTGAGCTCTGCTAATACAGCTTGTCCTGTAATATCTCGACCAAATGCTACTTGTAATAATGCTTCAGGCTTAGCACCATCTTTCGATTCTAATACCTCTCGAAGTGTTACAATGGCTACCTCACTATTAGGTACTTCTATACCAATCGCAGATTTCCCAGGAATTGGCGCTTCCATACGAATATCTTTAGCTGCCAATGCTAATGCAAGATCATCTTGTAAATTGACAATTTTGCTTACTTTCACACCGATATCTGGTAAAATCTCGTATTTCGTAACAGCAGGACCTAAATGCACCTGTGTCACCTTTGCCTTTACGCCAAAACTTTGTAATGTCTGCTCAAGCTTTTTGGCATTTGCCTGAATCACTGAATATTCACCACTTTGATCATGTTGTGGAGGTAATTGTAATAAATTATATGATGGGAGCTGATAATCTGCATTTTCTACTGCATCTGTGCCCTGAATCTGGACATCATCCGATGCTTCTTCAAGTTCATTTTCCACCATGTGAGTTGTATCAATCACTTCTCTTTCTTGTGAAACATTCTGTGTAAAAGCAGAAATAATCGGTTCATGTGGTATTTCTTCTTCTTGTTCAGGCATATCTATAGATTGATTAACAGCTGCTACTTCATCCCCACTCTCTACTCTTGAACGACGATTATTTGGTTTTTTCGGTGTATTTTTTTTCTTATCACGATGCTTTTTTTTCCATTTACCAAATATATCTGGCGTTTTTTCTGCTAAATAAGGCACTAATGCTTTACCAGTGACAAGAATTAAACCAATAAAGAAAATAACCCAAGCAACAACTTTTGCCCCCGAGGCTTCAAACAGCACATGAAGCCCACTAAATAGTAGGGCACCAATCATGCCACCCCCTAAAGCATTACTACGATGAATGATACCATCTGTATTAATCAAAATTCGCCATGATTCACGTAGCACAGAATCAGATAGTAGACCACCTGATTTGGATAGTTGTTCAAATAATATGCCATGACTAAAAATCGTTAAGCTCATAACAATGAGGAACATGCCAAGTATTAATCGATCCTTTATCCCAACTTTTTTACGACCAATCATCATTAACAATGCAACAAATATAAGCATAAATGGAACAGCAAAATGTAAATTACCAAAAAGGAACATGGCGATTGTTTGTAGAATCCGCCCGATCATGCCGTATTCAAAAATCATAATGACTGCTAATGCAATTAAGAGCAACCCTAATATTTCGTACATAAGCGGATGCATTTCTTTTTTTTCTGTTGTCGCTTTACTTTTAGTAACTTTTTTTCTCTTACTAACTGCCATCAAATTCACCTTCTTCTGCAATCCATTCTATATATGTAGCGAATCATCACATGTAGAACTTGAATATTTCAAAAAAAGGATTTTCCACCGCAATTGGGAGAAAATCCTTTATCATTTATTTTTTCCTCAAAGCATATACGATGAGCTTGTTCAATTAATATTCCATAATAATAGGAATAATCATTGGGCGACGTTTTGTTTTTTGGAATAAATACGTATTTAGCGTATCTCTAATTTCTTGTTTTATGTTCGTCCATTCAAAGGTTTCTTTCCCAACGTACTTTTCAATCACATTCCTCGCAATGTCAGAAGCCTCAATCATTAATTCCTCTGATTCTCGTACATAGACAAAGCCTCGTGATAAAATTTCTGGCCCAGAGGCAATTTTCTTTTGTGCTCGATTTAATGTTACCACCACAATGAAAATACCATCCTGCGATAATAATTTACGGTCACGAAGTACAATGTTACCTACATCACCTACACCAATACCGTCAATTAAGACATTACCAGCTTGTACACGACCACTCATGCGCATTTTATTATTTTTATATTCTACGATATCCCCTTTATCAGCGATAAAAATTTGGGATTTTTGCATACCTAGCTGTTGTGCTAATTTAGAATGCGCAATTAGCATACGGTATTCTCCTTGTACGGGAATAAAGTACTTTGGTTGCATCAAGTTTAGCATCAGCTTTAAATCTTCTTGGCTACCATGCCCTGAAACATGGACATTTTTGCTAGAAGTCAAAATTTCAGCGCCTGCTTTTGACATAGAGTTCATTGTATTCGCCATTTGAACTTCCATGCCAGGAGAAGGTGTAAAGGTGATTAGTACCGTGTCACCTTGTTTAATTTTAATGTCACGATGGTGCTTACGGACAATTTTTTCTAAAGCATCGAGAGGTTCTCCTCTGTTGCCTGTTGCAATAATGATAATTTCATCATCTTGATATTTTTGCATTTCCGAGATCGGAATAATTGTATCTTCTTCGACTGTTAAATAACCAAGCTGTACGCCTAAATCAACTGCCTTTTCCAAAGGTTTGCCCACAATTACAACCTTACGGAATGATTTCTGTGCTTGAGCAAATACTTGTTGAATTCGAATAAAATTCGATGCGTAAACAGCTACTAAAATACGACCTGGTGCTGAGTGGAATGTTTTTGATAATTGTTCTTCAATGACAATCTCTGATGTCGTATATCCTGGTCGCTCAGCTTCGCAAGACTCAGATAGTAAAATGAAAACGCCGTCTTCTCCTAGCTGTGCCATTTTTGCTAAATCAGGTTTAAATTTACCTGTCGCTGACTGATCGAATTTAAACTCTCCTGTATGAACAATCGCGCCTTCAGATGTATGGAACACTACCCCTAACGAATCGGGAATACTATGTGTTGTGTGGAAGAATGTTACATACGTTGAGTTAAAATTCATACGACTACGGTTTGTTACTTCAAAAAACTTCACTTGATGTGGTGCAGGTAATTCTTTTAAATGTTCCTTTGCTAATGCAATAGTTAATTTCGATCCGTACACAGGTGCCTTTATTTTTTGTAATACATAGGCAATAGAGCCAATTGCATCTTCATGACCATGTGTTAAGAAAATACCTTTCACACGTTCTTTATTTTCTTCTAAGTAAGAAATGTCAGGAATCACGATATCTATACCTAGCATTTCATCTTCTGGGAACATTAAGCCGCTATCCACCACAAATAGCTCTTCATCAATTTCTACTACGTACATGGCTTTCCCAATTTCGCCTACACCACCAAGAGGGATGATGCGGATTAATTCATTTTTCTTTTTTGTCAATTTATTTCCTCCTAAAAAATATCCCGAACAGCAACCACTTAACATTTATTATACGGTTTGCAAAGCTTTTGCACAAATTAAAAATACATGTTTCACGTTGGAAATAGATTTTCCTGCTATTTGCTTATTACTAGCAGATGGAAAACAAATATTGGCTATCCTGTATAAATAGAGCTAAATAAGTATTTGTAAGGACGAGGAGTTACAAATTTTGTACATACTTTTTATTTATAAAATATAAAAAACGAGGCTGAAATGCTATCAGCCTCGCTCCTATTTATCTAAAACTTTTCGCTTTTTCTTGATACGTATCCCAAATTCGGTCAAAATTAGCTTTCTCTTCATCTGTCATTTCCATCATCGGCAAACGAACATTGAGTGTATCAAATCCTAATTTTGTCATCGCATATTTAATCGGTGAAGGGTTGGGCTGAGCGAACAGCGCACGTACTAAAGGTAATAAGGCTCTGTGAATTTGGGCTGCTAGCTTATGATTTCCTTCTTCAAACGCTTTAATCATTAATTGCATATCATTGCCTACCACATGGGCAGCTACAGAAATGACACCTGCTCCGCCAATGGCCATTAGTGGAAGTGTTAAACCATCGTCCCCACTATACACTAAGAAATCATCAGCTGGATCAACATTCTCAATAACATCACCCATCTGATCTAAGTTACCGCTCGCTTCCTTAATCCAAGCAATATTAGGAATCTTGCTTAATGCAACAGAAGTTTCATAGGCAACATTGACCCCAGTACGCCCTGGAACATTATAAAGCATAACAGGGAGACTCGTTTGTTTAGCAATGGTTTCAAAGTGAGCATAAATCCCACGTTGATTTGGCTTATTATAGTAGGGAGCTACAAGCATAATGCCGTCTGCTCCATTTTCTTCTGCCTTATGTGTCATTGCGATAGAGTAAGCTGTTTCATTATCCCCAGTACCTGCAATAACTGGTACGCGACCTGCTACTTTCTCTACTGTAAAGCGTACAACTTCAATTTTTTCTTCTGTAGACATAGTTGGGTTTTCAGAAGTCGTACCACAAGCAACAATACAATCAGTACCATTGTCTATTAAATGATTAATAATACGTTCTAGTTCTGGATAATTAATCGTGCCATCATTTTTGAACGGCGTAATCATTGCCGTTCCAATTCGACCTAAATTCATCCTTACACCCCTCTTATAGTAAGTTATCCTCAAGCATTGCTTCTGCAATTTGGATAGAGTTTAATGCGGCGCCTTTTAATAAATTGTCAGAAACGATCCATAGATGGAACCCTTTGCTGTTGTCTAAATCTTGACGGATACGTCCTACAAAAGTAGCGTCTTCCCCTTCTGCATAAATAGGCATTGGGTAAGTTTGTGTTGCAATATCATCTTGTAATACCACACCTGGTGCGTTGCGTAATACTTCGAAAATCTCTTGGATTGACGCGTCTTTCTCTACCTCAATATAAACAGATTCAGAGTGACCTGAAACGACTGGCACACGAACACAAGTAGCAGCTACTTTTAGCTCTGGTGCATGCATGATTTTTTTCGTCTCATTAATCATTTTCATTTCTTCGTATGTAAATCCATTATCTGTGAATTTATCGATTTGTGGAATGACATTACGAGCAATTGGGTAATGACGTTTATCACTACCAGACGGTAAAATATTTGCTTCTACATCTTTACCTGCATCCCAGTTTTCGCTTTGTGCCTTTAATTCTTGGATCGCAGAAATCCCTGCACCTGATACTGCCTGATAAGTTGAAACAATTACTTTTGTTAAACCAAATGCATGACGAATTGGTTCAAGCGCAGCTACCATTTGAATTGTCGAGCAGTTTGGATTCGCAATAATTCCCTTATGCTTCGCTAAGTCGCCTCGATTCACTTCAGGCACGACAAGCGGTACCTCTGGATCCATACGAAAATGGCTCGTATTATCAATAACTACTGCACCACGCTTAGCTGCTTCTGGTGCAAGCACAGCTGATACTGAACCACCAGCTGAGAATAAAGCGACATTGACGCCTTCGAAAGCCTCAGGTGTCGCTTCTTCAATTGTATATGTTTCCCCATTAAATTCGATTGATTTTCCTGCTGAACGAGCAGAAGCTAGAAATTTAATATGTCCAATCGGAAATTTACGTTTAATCAACTGCTCCATCATTTTCGATCCTACTGCACCTGTTGCCCCAACAACCGCAACTGTTAACTGCTTTGTCATCTGTCATCTCTCCTTGAATACATGTTCCATAATGTGTGCTATTGTATCACAAAAATACTGAAAATTGTGTGTAATCTCTTATTTATTTGAAATATTGTATCAACAGCGGTTGTAATTGCTTTTTCTGCGTAATTGCTGCATGAACAGTATCCACCATTTGCTCAAAATCAGCAATTAAAGAATTTGGTTTGGAGTGAGGGGCATCCTGACCAAAGGGAATAAAATATATATTTTTGGCATTTAACAGTTTCATAATATTTATGCCATTTAAGCCTAGTGCATCGTTTGTGGAAATACCTAAAACTACAGGCGAACCATTACGCAAAGTAGCCTTTGCTGCCATTAACACAGGACTATCTGTTGCCGCATTAGCAAATTTACTTATGCTATTGCCTGTCATGGGGGCTATGACCATTGCATCTAATGGATTGGATGGGCCAAATGGCTCCGCCTCTTTTATAGAAGAAATAACTTTTTCTCCTGTCAAAGCTTCTATTTTGGCAATCCACTCTTCACCTGTACCAAAGCGTGTAGCTGCATGTAAAACGGAATGGGTAATGATTGGAATAACTGTTGCTCCGACATCAATAAAATTTTGGATTTTAGGTACTACATCTTCATACGTACAATGAGAAGCAGTAATACCTAAGCCAATTCGTTTCCCCGTTAACAATTTTCTTCCTCCTCTATTGCCTTGCACAATATTGTAGCAGCATCATGTGCAAAGTATTTCCCAGGCAATGATGGCAATAGTACATACGTTTGTAATTGATCAGAATCTATATCTAAACATCCTGGCTCTGAAGCCAAGTCATATAAAACAGTTGGAACATGCTCTATAAAAGACTCTGTAATCCATTTAGCAGGAATTGTATTAATAAAAATGCCATCTGTAATAGACCATTGGCGATCATCTAAATTCGTGGCTTTATAACCATAAGCTTTTGCTTCACTCACTTGTACAACTGAACGTGCAACAATATGAACATTTGCACCCATCTTAACTAGTAAAGAGGCGAGCATTTTTGCGATGCGACCAAAACCTGCGATTGTGAAATTTTGTCCGTAAATACATTTTTGCTCGAGTCCGTAAAACGTGGCGATAAATCCCTCCGCTGTTAATCGAGCATTTTGCCAAATAAATGATTCTTGTTGTAAATAGCAAATAGATTCATTTTTCTCTAGTAATTGCTTCCAATGCATTGTTAATCGACCTGTATAAAATTTCACTTGTGATATACCATAGAGCTGCTCAACTTCTATTTTTAATGGAAGAATAGGTAATACGATTTTATTAGGCTGGAATTCTAAAACAAGTTTATTTAACTCTTCGTTCCATACAGTTGTTCTTTTATAAAATACTGTTCTCGATGGACTTCTTAGCATTGTAGCTAGTTCCTTTAATCGGGAGTCCTCACCGATAACAAGCCATTTTTCGTTTTCCAAAAGCTCACCTCACTGTAAATATTCTGACTGTACTGTAGATGTCTTATTAAATAAAATACGATCTTCACCAATTAAAATAATTTCGTGCCAAGGTATCATTTCACTAACTTTCATTTTCTTTTTTTGGAATGGTAGTTTATCTTTCACAATTTCAAAACCATGTATTTTCCCTGTTTGCACATCTAATAGGCATTCTGTATGTGCCAGGATGCCAAAATGTACGCCACCCTCAATTTGAATTAACTCCTTATCCACCATCTCAGATAGTAGCATGCCTCATCTCCCTCCTTGAGCCGTTACCTCAATATATGCGGACTTTTTGCAAATCGTGACCCCTACCTAAAGTACGAATATGTTGCATTTTCATCGCTTTCTGTATATAGTGTATATATACAGTTATAAGAGGTGATGATTTGTGCATATCCATTTAAGTAATGCGAGTGAAAAACCTATTTATGAGCAAATCACCATACAGCTCAAAGAGGCTATTTTAGCTAATAAATTACAGGCTGGTGATGCACTACCGTCTATCCGCGCTTTAGCAAAGGATTTAAAAATAAGTGTGATGACCACTAAACGTGCCTATGCTGATTTAGAGCGAGATGGTTTCATTGAAACTGTCGCTGGTAAAGGGAGCTTTGTCACAGAACGAAATCAAGACTTTCTACGTGAGGAGCTATTACGGCAGGTAGAGGGGCATTTGCAAAAGGCAGCAAAAATAGCGAAAACCGCTGGACTTTCTGGTGAAGAATTACAAGAACTACTATCTTTAATGTTAGAGGAGGATAAGTAATATGAATGCCATTGAAATTCATGATCTACATAAGGGCTTTGAAGGCTTTTTTCTTAAAGATATAAGTTTTTCCGTCCCTCAAGGCACGGTAATGGGTTTTGTTGGAGAAAACGGGGCTGGCAAATCAACAACGATAAAATGCATGCTGAATTTAATAAAAAAAGAATATGGCGAAATTTTGCTATTTGGCAAAGATCATGTCGAACACGAACTATCGATAAAAAACGACATCGGCGTTGTATTTGACGATTTACATGTACCAGAAACGCTAAATGCGACGCAACTCGACAAAATCATGAGAAAAGTATTTCAAACATGGGATTCAGACTATTATTTTGAAAGATTAGCTCAATTTAAGGTGCCAAAGAGGAAGAAGATAAAGGAACTATCACGAGGAATGAGGATGAAGCTATCAATTGCCTTAGCATTGGCACATCATCCAAAATTATTGATTTTAGATGAGCCAACAAGTGGATTAGACCCTATTATTCGGGATGAAATTCTGGATTTATTTTTAGCATTTATGCAGGATGAAACGCACAGCATTTTATTTTCATCGCATATTACAAGCGATTTAGAAAAAATTGCTGACTATATTACGTTAATTCATAATGGTGAGATTTTATTGAGCGAGAGTAAAGATGCTCTATTATATGAATATGGTATTTTCAAAGGTAACAGTGAGGAAGTAAACGACTTGCCAGAGCATGCTATTCTAAGAACCCGTCCTGGTGCGTTTGGAATAGAAGCATTAGTTCTGAAAAATGAAGTAAATGAGGCTTTCAGACTTGAAAGGCCTTCTATAGAAGATATCATGCTATTTTTCGTGAAAGGTAGTGTTTAAATATGGTAGGACTTATCCTAAAAGATTTAATGACCATTCAACGACAAATGAAAGCACAAGCATTTGTTCTTATATTTCTTCTTGTGATGGCGATTTTTATGCAGCAAAGCGCAATGCTTCTAGCTGTTATTGTTTTTATTGTTACGATACAAGCGATAACTGCGCTTAGCTACGATGAACAAAGTAAGTGGGATAAATACGCTAATACTTTTCCAATTTCTAAAGCGGATATCGTTTTTAGTAAATATATACTCAGTGTGATGTTAATGATTTTCGGACTTGTTATGGCATTACCTATCCTATTTTTTATCAATTTTTTTACCAATAACGAGATCACTTCAGAATTTTTCCTAACGTTTAATTTGATCATAACATCGGCGCTCTGTTTATTAGCCGTATTACTACCTATCTATATTAAATTTGGCTCTATTAAAGGAAGAATAGTCCTCATTGCGTTTTGTTTTATTCCTGGCTTCTTAACGGGGATGTTTAAAGAATATATCCCTGATATGACTCAAACGTTTCTATATTTAAAGCAATATGTCTATTTAGCACCTTTGGGCGGGCTAATACTGCTCTGCCTCTCCTCTCTAGTTTCTACTGCTATTTATAAAAGAAAAGAGTTTTAGGAGGGATCTCATGCGAGCACTGTTGTTACAAAGAATTGTCATACAAAAATGGACTATTCTTTTTACAATGACATTATGTTTACTTCTTCATTTTGTACATTTACCTTTTGTAGATAGTCCTTCTATCGGATTATTTGTTGTCGTTATTTCTGCCAACATCGTAGATAATTTATATAGAGGCGACCGTCAAGTAAAGTGGACAATGTATGTCAATACGCTACCTCTATCAAAGAAAACACAATTGCAATCCGATTTTTTATTTTGCTATGGCCTTATTGCATTGCTCTTTATTATCCTTGCGCCTATGTATTTCTCACAACCTGATGCATCTGAAAATTTTATCGAGCATCTTGCTATGTACTTTGCTTATATAAGTAGCGCCTCTTTCCTTATCTGTAGTCAATTTTATATTCAGCATCTTGATGAAACAGAGAGAATGCGAACGGTTAGAATGCTTACAGCTATTGTGCTTATCATTCTGCTAAATTTTGTTATTCATTATTATTTATCACTAGTAGCTGCAAATTTAATTATCTTATTCATACCAACACTGGTTAGTATCCTCATCACTTTTCTTGTGTTTCACAAATGTCTTTATTTATATTTGGCAAAGGAAATTTGCTAAAGCTAAATATTCATCAAAAAATAGGCTGCCTTATTTGGCAGCCTATTTTTAATCGTATTGAATAGCAAAACAGTCAATTAAAAGGAAATGGATTTCATTGCAGGCTACTTGCTTTCCTATGAGCATGTGCAGAGCGGCTTCCTTCGCTACCTCTCCATTTAGAGAGGGTGACATGTCTCGCTATCCCCTTGAATCAAGTACCTTCCCTCGCCAGTTCATAAAGTGTTACCTTTTGGGTAAAGGGTTTTCACTACTCATTTTATGGAGGGCTGTTGTCACTTATCCACATTGAAAATAAATGCCAATCTCCTATCTAATAATAGCTTGAACAAATGCTATCTTATTAAAATATCTTTATTCGCTAGGACCTATGATTGAGATAGCTGGTTCTGCTTTTAAAATTTTAGCAATCAGCCGATCCACTGACTCCATCGATACGGCATCTATCGATTTAAGAACCTCGTCTACTGTTCGATGCTTGCGATGAACAAGTTCACTTGTTCCATTTCGATTCATACGAGCTCCCGTCCCTTCTAATCCAAGGACAAAGCTTCCTTTAAGCTGCTCTTTCGCATTATCAAGCTCCTCCTCTGTCACACCACCCGCTACAATATCTAATAAAGTGGCATCAATCGTGTGCTGAAGCTGTGCTAATTGCTGTCGACTAGTACTACCATAAATCGTAAAAGCACCTACATCTGCATAACACGATTGATAGGAGAAAATAGAATAGGCTAGCCCACGTTCTTCTCGTACTTCCTGAAACAATCGAGAACTCATATTGCCTCCAATTATATTGTTAAGCGCAATAAAGCTATACATATCTGGATCTTTTACACCAATTGCTGGATAGGAAATCGCGACATGTGCCTGCTCTGTATCGCGTATTTTTGTAATTTCCCCTGGATAAAATGAAGGATTTGTCAGGACAGGCGCAATAGCATGCGGTGAAGGTTGATAGTGACCAAATAAATCTTCAATCGTTTGCATAAGCTGAGATGAAATATTACCTGCAATAGAAATAACAACAGACTCTGGCCCATAATGTTTATCCATATATTGTCGTATAGCATCTGCTGTAAATGTCTTTAATGTAGCAGCCGTACCTAGTATTGGACGACCGAGTGCATCATTCGGATACATGACACCCCACAGCTTCTCATGAACGTCATCATCAGGAGCATCTTCGCTCATTAAAATTTCTTCTAATACTACTTGTCGCTCTTTTTCTAATTCTTCTTCCGCAAAGGTAGAATTGAAAAACATATCTGCTAGTATTGTGACCGCAAGCTCCGCATGATGATCTAAAATCTTAGCATAGTAACATGTATTTTCTTTCGATGTGAAGGCATTTAGCTCTCCTCCGATTCGATCAAATTCTTCAGCAATTTGACGAGCTGAACGAGTTGTTGTGCCTTTAAACAACATATGCTCAATAAAATGTGTGATACCATTCTCTTCAGGTAGCTCATAGCGAGAGCCAGCGTTCACAAAGATACCTAATGCCACTGATCTTACATGATCAATTTGCTCTGATACAATTCGAACACCATTCTGACATGTATGTACTTGAACCAAACTATCTCCCCCAATTATAAAAATCCTCTACTTTTCTTCTTGCTACTATCGAAAAAGGCTGCGCAATTTACGCAGCCTTTTAATCAATATTATTTTTCTTGTTCAGCGCGCTCTTTTTCCTCTTGAATTACTACTTTGCGAGATAAATTCACACGACCTTGCTTGTCGATTTCAATCACTTTCACAAGTAATTGATCGCCAAGTTTTAAGACGTCCTCCACTTGCTTTGTTCGTTCCTCTTGAATTTCAGAAATGTGAAGCAAGCCATCTTTCCCTGGGAAGATTTCGCAAAAGGCGCCGAATTTTTCAATACGTTTCACTGTTGATAAGTAGTATTCCCCTACTTTTGCTTCACGTACAATATCTTCAATAATTTGTTTTGCACGTGCATTCATTGCTTCATCAGCAGAAGAAATATAGATTGTACCATCTTGCTCTGTATCAATCTTAACGCCCGTTTCTTCAATAATTTTATTAATTTGTTTACCACCTGGTCCAATTACATCGCGAATTTTATCAGGATTAATTTTTACAATAACAATTTTTGGTGCAAACGCAGATAATTGTTTACGTGGCTCTGGCAGTGTAGCAAGCATTGATTCTAGAATATGCATACGTCCAACTTTTGCTTGTGTCAGTGCTTCTTCTAAAATATTGCGAGATAAACCATCAATTTTAATGTCCATTTGTAGAGCTGTTACACCTTTAGCTGTACCAGCCACTTTAAAGTCCATATCGCCTAAATGGTCTTCCATTCCTTGAATATCCGTTAAAATAGAATAATGTTCACCTTTTTTAATAAGGCCCATTGCAATACCTGCAACTGGTGCTTTTAATGGGACACCTGCATCCATCATGGCTAATGTAGACGCACAAATAGAAGCTTGAGAAGTTGATCCGTTTGATTCAAGTACTTCTGATACACAACGAATTGTATAAGGGAAGACCGACTCATCAGGAATGACTGCTTCAAGTGCACGCTCACCTAACGCACCATGACCAATTTCACGACGACCTGGCCCACGAATTGGACCCGTTTCCCCTACAGAAAATTGTGGGAAGTTATAATGGTGCATAAAGCGTTTTGACTCTTCCACACCCAAACCGTCAATAATTTGTACATCACCAAGCGCACCTAATGTACAAATAGAAAGTGCTTGTGTTTGTCCACGTGTAAACAGACCTGAACCATGTGTACGTTGTAATAAGCCTGTTTCAGAAGAAAGTGGTCGGATTTCGTCGAGCTTACGACCATCTGGACGAATCTTATCTTCCGTGATTTGACGGCGTACTTCTTCTTTTACCATCTTGTCAAGAATTGTGTACACTTGTTTCATTGTTTCGTCATCTGCTTCTTGCTCTTCATAGGAAGCGATAACTCGCTCTTTAACAGCTTGGATTGCCTCATCACGAGCATGTTTCTCTGCCGTTTGAATTGCGTCATGCATATCAGTCTCACAAGCTGCTTTTATATCGGCTTGAATTGCTTCGTCAATTTCAAATAGTGTCACTGGTAACTTTTCTTTACCAACCTCTGCCACAATTTGCTCTTGGAAAGCAATGATTTTTTTGATTTCTTCATGACCGAACATAATCGCTTCTAACATGATTTCCTCTGGTACTTCAAGTGCTCCCGCTTCAACCATATTGATAGCATCTTTGTTCCCTGCTACAGACAAATGAATTGTTGAGCGATTCGATTGCTCTACTGTAGGGTTTACAATGAATTCCCCATCAATATAACCAACTTGTACACCTGCTATTGGCCCATCAAATGGAATATCAGAGATCGCTAATGCTAATGATGAACCAACCATTGCTGCCATTTCAGATGTACAGTCAGGATCATTTGACATAACCATAGAAATAACTTGTACTTCATTACGGAAACCATCCGGGAACATCGGACGAATCGGACGGTCGATTAAACGGCTTGCTAAAATAGCCTTTTCAGATGGACGTCCTTCACGCTTAATAAAGCCGCCAGGAATTTTACCTGCAGCATATAGACGCTCTTCATAATTTACTGTTAATGGGAAGAAATCAAGTGGTTTAGGTGATTTTGACATTGTTGCTGTAGCAAGTACAGAAGTATCGCCATAGCGTACTAATGCGGCTCCGTTTGCTTGTTTTGCTAACTGTCCTACTTCAATTACAAGTGGACGGCCAGCCCATTCATAGGAATAGACTTTCTTTTCGTTCATTCAATGAACCCCTCTCTATTATAAAAACACTTACTTCGTCTGTATGTACTAATAGTAAGTGTACCAAAAATGCTTGTTCTATGCTAAATAATATTTCATGAAATAATCATACATTTAAATTCAGTTATTGCCAATTTATTTAAGATTTATTTCATTATTTTATTGAAAAAGCATTTTTGGTATATGGATTTTTTTATATTGATTCCTTCTTGACGAAAAGTAATGTATGTAAATGGAAATAACTGCTTCGCTAACATTAGTTTTTCAAATACAAGTTTAAACAATAGACTTATTATAACATGGAGCTTATCATACAACATCCTATAAGGTAAAAGAAAGTTGGATCATCTAGGAAAGTTAGTAAGTCAGGCAAATAATAGTCGGGATTTACATAGTGTTGAAAAGTAAAACCATCAATAGAATTTTTGTGAAAGTTACGTAAAATGAGTAAAGCTGGATCATCGGACGCCCAGTGGAACGGAAATCACCCCCTCACCTTGCTTTTCTGCTAGTGACATTTCTTTTTTCAACAACTTAAATACCCCACCCATATAATTGAAGTGACCCCTATAA